>DHAH01000028.1:8195-12591 GCA_002397345.1 Clostridiales bacterium UBA4959 | reverse complement strand
GGGGCGCGCACATCGCGCAAGGCTGCGTGATCGGCGAAGGCTGTGTGATTGGCGAAGGCGCAGTGCTCGGCACGCAGGTCAGGCTGTCGTCCGGACGTGTTATCGAGAACGGTCAGACCGTAACCGACGGTCAGCCCGTGTTTTCGTCCTGCGGCGCCGACTTGCTGGCGGAGGGCGGAATAATGATCGCCTCCTCCGCCTGCGACGCGTCGCTGATGTTCCGCATCGGAGACGCGGTGGCTGCGGCGACATCCGTATCCGCCGCGGCTGCGCCCGCGCCGGGCAAGCCTGTTGGAATAATGCGCACGGGTGACAGCTCCGCGCTGCGCAGACTGTCGGGGCTTATCGCAATGGGGGCGGCGGGGCGCGGCTCGGATGTATATGATTTCGGTGAGGGATTCCGCGCCATGGCGTCGTTTGCCGCTCAGCGTTACGCGACGCCGCTGACGTTATGCCTTGAGGAACGCACTGACGGGGTGTTCATTAGTCTTTTCGACGATACCGGCTTATGCCCGCCGCGCACTGTAGAGCGCGCCATTATCGCGGCGCTGGCGACTGCTCCGCAGAGCATGGCTTCGCAAAGCATGGCTCATTCCGGTGAGCCGAACGGCTATAATACCCGTATCGCCAACATCTCCGGCGTCGCCGAGCTTTACCGCGCCGCGTTGGCGAGGCTGTTTGAGTCCGGACAAAAGCCGCTGAAGGAGTTGAAGGTGACGGTTTCCGCACCCGATAGCGCGTTAAACACAGCGTCAAGTTTGCAAACTCCGACGCAGCCCGCGTCCATTCTTACCGATGTGCTTCGCTCTGCAGGTGCGGAGATCGAGTCAGGCAGCCGTCCGGGTCAAATTACGCCGTTGGCCGCCGACCACGATAAATCTATCAGTGTCAGCATGTCGTCCGACGGCATGTCGCTCTCTGTTATAGAGCGCACGAAAACCCATAGCTGCGAGCTTGACCCGTGGCACATCATGGCGTTGATTTTTGTAAGCGAGCTGGAAAAAAGCCAGACTACACGCACGCCTATCGCGCTGCCCCATTCTGCGCCGCGTATTTTAGAATCGCTGGCGACCCAGCGCGGCATCACACCGCTGCGCTACGCAAGCCAGCCCTCTGACGACAGCGAGCGCACGGCGCGCATTGTCGCCGGAGAACAGCGCTATCAGTTTGACGCCGCATTCGCGGCTGTAAAACTGTGCATTATCGCCATGGGCGGCAATTTAAAGGCGGTAAGTAATAAAATACCTCATTTTTTCCTTGCCTCGGGCGATTTCGATACCGATTTCGCGTATAAGACACTCGTTATGCGGAGATTCGGCATACCTGCCGGCGACGGCGTTTGCTTGGAAAGCAATTCTTCCGGTTCAGCCGTCGGGACTGTCCCGGTTATGGGAGCCACGACAGTCGGCGCAGCCACGGCTGTCGAGACAACTGCGGCTGCCGGTGCAACCGATTTAGACCTCGGCGTGACGACATGCGAATCACCCTCGCGGGTGCGTGTAATTCCCAAACGGCATGGCGGATTCCGTATTATTGCCGAAGCCGACACAATGGAAGCCGCCGAAGAAATGCTTTCCCTGTCTAAAAAGCGCATCGGCGAAATTATCGCCGACGCACAAACGCGGTAGTAGAACGTTCGAAGGCTCTGCCCCCGAGCTCCCACCATGAAAGTTCCCCTTGAAACCGCCAACAATGGCAATATTTTAAAAGCATCTATATATTTAATACAATATTATTGTGCATTAAACGACCGTATCTTTGTTTCAGTTATTCCCCTCTCCGGAGGGGAATTTTCACATTTATTTCTAACATTATTCAAATAATCCTTGAAATAATTTCCGCATCGTGGTATTATGTTTCCGTAATTCTTTTTCAATATATAAAGAAGGAATATTCCATGGACGCATTTTACCAGATTTTAATTTATGCCCTCGTCGGGTTTATCGCGCAGCTTATCGACGGCGCGCTGGGTATGGCGTACGGCGTCAGTTCAACCACATTTTTAACGGTGGCGGGTGTGTCACCGAAGATCGCGAGCGCCAGCGTGCACACCGCCGAAGTATTCACCACGCTGGCGTCCGGACTGTCGCACTGGAAGGCGAAAAATATCGACTGGAAGATCTTTGGGCGACTGGTGATCCCCGGCGTTATCGGCGGCGCGCTGGGCGCTTATGTGCTTGTGAATGTGCCGGGCGACATCATAGGCCCTTTTGTCAGCGTCTATCTGCTTATCATGGGCGCGGTTGTGCTTATCCGCGCGTTCAAAGGCGTGACCGGCAAGCTGCTCTCCGCAGGGAAACTGATCCCTGTGGGTCTGGCGGGCGGCTTCCTCGACGCCATCGGCGGCGGGGGCTGGGGCCCCATTGTGACCTCCACCATGGTAGCGTCGGGCCATCCGCCGCGCTATACTATCGGCTCGGTCAACACAGCGGAATTTTTTGTCACCATCGTGCAGACGCTGACCTTCACGATGTTTCTCAGTATCGGCGATTACTGGCGGGTCATACTCGGTTTGGCGGTCGGCGGCGTCATTGCCGCGCCTCTCGCGGCGTGGCTGTGCAAAAAGATACCAGAAAAGAATATGATGATCGTTGTGGGTGTGCTGATAATCCTGCTCAACGTCAGAAGCATTATAATGTTGTTCTTAAAATAACCGGAATAATCTCAGCGTGAAAAATTCAAAGGAAAGGCAGATCGAAGGTGCGAACGCCATGCAATATTTTCATGGATTATCCGTACTCTTCGGTGTATGGCGTTTTATATGACACTCACCGAAAAGGCTGCGCTTATGACGGTGGAAACAATAGAGGCGCTGCGGTCAAAGCCTGTCGAAAGCACGCTTGTCGAGCGCTGGCGGCTCATCGACGAAGCGATGGAACTCTATGCCGGTCTGCCGCAGCCGCTGCGGCTTGGATACGGGCTTACATACATCCTGTCAAAAGCGAGCCTGCCCGTGAAAGGATACGACATCCTGCTCGGGCGGTTTGACGACCACGTGCCCACGCCCGAGGAGGAAGCGTTCGTGCGCCGGTTTCATGAACAGAACCGGCAACAGCTCTGTGTCGAAGGCGGTCACATCACGCTCGACTGGGCGAAGATTTTCGCCGTCGGATTGGACGGCTATCTCACGCAGGCAAATAATTGCCGCGCGCGTTGTCTTGCGGAATACGCCGGCAGCGCGACGCTGCAATTTTATCAGGGTTATATCTTGATAATCGAGGCGATTATCACATATATAAAGCGTTATGCCGCCGCAGCGCGCGATGCCGGTCTGATCGACACGGCAGACGCGGCGCTTAGCATCGCGGGTCCCGCTCCAGCCACTTTCTACGGCGCGATGATGCTTGTCATGCTGCTTAACACAATTTATTACGTTTACGCGGGCGCGATGAATCCCACGCTGACACTCGGCAGACTTGATGATTTACTGCTTGATTTATACGAAGCCGACATTGCCGCCGGCAGGCTCGACCGTGAGGGTGCGGCGGCGATAATCGACGACTTCAACGGCAAATGCAACTTGATTCTGGGGCGCGGCGAGCATCAGATGAGCGGCGGCGGCGCAAACGATACCGGATGGTGGCGTAATAACTCGTATGACGACTCCAGCTATGTGGTGCTCGGCGGTTATTCCGCGCGTCATCCGGATCGCCTGAACCCGCTGACCGAGCTGTTTGCAGAGCGCATCAATCCGCGTTATGAAAGTCCCGTTTATGTATTCCGCCGCACACCCGGCAGCATGTCCACAGATAAATCTGTGAGCGGACGCAACGAACGCGCATGGCAGCTTATATGCGAGCGCGCCCGCGACAACGCGGCGATACTCATTTATAATGACGACACGGTGATTCCCGCGCTCGAGCATGCCGGGATAGAACGCGCCGACGCGCTTGAATACACCATGCACGCTTGCAACTGGCCTGATATTCCGGCGAAATATTGTGTTATCGGCACAGCGGGCGGTTCCGTCGCGGGTTTTGTCGCGAACGCGCTGTACGATTTATCCGACCGCGCGAACCCGAAGCCGCGTGGATATGGCTCGCTCGACGAAATTTATAACGCGGCGGGTGAACTTTTACGCAAGAATGTGCGAAGTGTTTTTAATAGCTGCCGCAAATTTTTATCCTCACCGCCCACACCGCCCGACCATATTTCGATAACCGAGCTGTTTACCGAGGGCGTGCTCGAGCACGGGCAAGTTATGGCGCGCGCGGTGAAGTATCCGCTCGTTTACACGCTGGTCCGGCACATCGGCACTGCCGCCGATATCATGGCGGCAATTGAGCGTATCGTATACACCGATAATCTGTGTACGCTGGATGAACTGCTCGCCGCCGCGCTCGCTGATTGGGCTGATTCGCCCGAATTGTTTGCCGCCGCGCTGAAAACGCCCAAT
>DHAH01000028.1:7731-8063 GCA_002397345.1 Clostridiales bacterium UBA4959 | reverse complement strand
AAACGCCCAAATATGGCGCCGATAACGACGATGCCGACCGCGCTGCAACTCGCTTAATGAAACTTTTTTGCGACATCGCGGAAGAAGAAGCGCGCGGAATGGAGCCCCATATTGTCCAGCTTCCGGTGACTATCACCGATATGGGACATATCGCCGAGGGCGCGGAGCTGCCCGCTACCCCTGACGGGCGCAGGAACGGCGCGCCCCTGTCCGAGAATCTGTCGCCGACGGCGGGTTTCTCCAAAAGCGTCACCGCGCTGCTTTGCTCGGTTGCCAAGCTGCCGTTTAACCGCATTTGTTCGGGCGCGCTCAACCTGCGTCTGTCGCGCGGC
>DHAH01000028.1:7297-7602 GCA_002397345.1 Clostridiales bacterium UBA4959 | reverse complement strand
GTCTGTCGCGCGGCTCGGTTGCGGGTGACGCGGGCGCAGAGCGCCTCAGAGTGCTGTGCGACACGTTCTTCGAACTGGGCGGCATGCAGCTCCAGTTTAGCGTTACCGACACAGCAGAACTGCGTGACGCGCAGCTCCGCCCCGAAAATTACCGCGATTTAATGGTTCGGATCACCGGATACAGCGCCATGTTCGTTGATATGACAATCGCGGCGCAGAACGAAATCATCCGGCGCGACGAATTAAGTTAATGGGAGAATGGGGGGACTGGGTAACGGGGAAACGCTGGGGGAGGTAAATTTAAT
>DHAH01000028.1:3110-7065 GCA_002397345.1 Clostridiales bacterium UBA4959 | reverse complement strand
TTAATTTTCGCAGAAAATTAAATTCGCCTCCCCCAAACCCCCGCAATAAAATATAACAGCACAAAATATAAAGTAATTGGCAGTTTATTATTCTTTTTCCCATTGGGTGCGGAGGCTTGGGGCGTCATACGCCCCAACGTATCTCCGTTACCCAGTATCCCCGTTCCTATCATAACAAGAGCGTTTACTTTTTACACAGCGTTAACATTTCACTGCGTCGGCGCGGCTATAATCGTATGGGGTGTTTTATTTAGCGCCGAACCATTCCTGCAGCAGTTCCACGATGCGGAATTTCAGTTTATAACGCGGAGTTTCCGATTCGGTGAGTAGTTTTATCTGGTAAGGTGTAAACCCCACGGCAGTGAGCTTGTCCACATATTGTTCGGCGTTTGAGGTGCAGAGCGGCGGGAACAATACGCACCACCAATTTTTACCCGCCGCACTGCCCAGCAGCACGCGCGCGGACATATATGTCCCCTCCGGCAGATAAAAGCCGTTGTATTCGCGCCGGGGGTAATATTCTTTGCCGAGCGTCACGACGGCGCCGTAAGTGAATCCGTATTCCTCCAGCGTTTTCGTTGCCGCCGCCCGCAGTCTGTCCTTATTTGCGGTGATCAGCGCCTCCGCCTCGGTTTCGTTTGTACAGCCCGAGAGAAAACTTGAAGCTTCGGTGAGCAGCGCGTCGCGGACCTTGAGCTTGACCGCCTGATCTTCTTCACGGTCAGAATTGGCGATCACGTGCAGGCGCACCACACCGGCGTATATCTCTTCTTCGCCGCCGACCGGCAGCGCTGTCAGCACCACCGCGAATAAAAGCGCGGCAAGCGGGATCATAATTTTAATAAGTAATATTTTTTTTTCGCGCGTCATAGTTTTCACCCCGTAAAAATGGTTTACGGTTTAGTATTCGGTAACCCGCGCGGTTTTATACATTAAGGAATGAAAAAAGTGAAAATAATTTCTATTCGCGGTGTAAATTTTAATAATGTGGATATGAAAGAGGCGCTAACGTTATGCCGCGAGCGGCTTTGTGAATCCCAGCGCACCTCGCCCGCGGTGATCCACACACCTAACGCTGAAATCGTACAGTTTTGCGTTGAGCAGCCAAACATGCTGCCGCTGATAAACTCCGCCGATCTCATCATACCCGATGGCAGCGGTGTAATTTTGGCGTCGAAAATATTAGGCAAGCCGCTGCGTAAGGGCAAAGTCGCTGGCGTCGAGCTTGCAGAACGCACAGTCGCGCTGTGCGCCGAGCTGGGGCTGGGCATCTATCTGCTTGGCGGCAAGCTGGGCGTCGCTGATATTGCGGCGGAAAAGCTGCGCGAAAAATACCCGGGGCTGATCGTTTCGGGCACGCGCGACGGCTATTTCAAAGACGACGCTGCGGTTATTGACGAAATTAACCGCAGTGGAGCGGCGTTTCTGCTCGTCTGCACAGGCGTACCCCGTCAGGAGAAATGGATTGCCGCCCATCGCGGCGAACTGCGTGTGAAGCTCGCGGGCGGGTTCGGCGGCAGCATCGACATCTTCGCCGGCACGGCGAAACGCGCGCCGAAAATTTTCATCAAGCTCGGACTGGAGTGGCTGTACCGCCTGTTCCGCGAGCCCAGCCGCATCGGGCGCATGATGAAACTGCCGAAATTCGTACTGGGCACATTTTTCTCAAAAATACGCGGGGAAAACGGGGAAACGGGAACGCGCGTGGGGGGATAAAAGCACAATTTATCATGATAAATTATTGGCAAGTGCAATGATTTTCCATTACACTTGCCAATAATAACATTATAGCACATAATATACCGGAGGTCGTCCCCTGTTTGTCCCATCTTTTATGCACAAAAAAACCGGCTTATCAAGCTGGTGATCCAACTCGCTGCCGGTTTATCGTTTTACAAATTTTTATTAACAACAATATCGCGCATATCGTACAACCCCGCGGGTTTACCGATGATGAAGGCGGCGGCACGAATCGCGCCGTCGGCGAACACCTCGCGGCTGGACGCGCTGTGCGACAGCCGGATAATCTCATTCTGACCGGCGAAAATCACCTCATGCTCGCCCACGATGCTCCCGCCGCGCACCGAGTGGATGCCGATCTCGCCCTCACCGCGCTCGGCTCTGCGGCTGGCGCGCTCGGTTATGATTTGTGTAGTAAAATCGGCACCTTCGGCGGTGCGCAAGCCGGCGGACGCCGCGTCGGCGAGCATCAATGCCGTCCCGCTCGGCGCGTCGAGCTTGTGTTTGTGGTGCTCCTCGACGATCTCGATGTCATATCTCGCACCCAGCGCCGCTGCGGCGCTCCGGACAAGCTCGATGAGCATATTTACACCCAGCGACATGTTTCTGCTGTAGAATATCGGTATCGACGCCGACGCGGCGCGCATTGCCGCCATGTCCGCATCGGTCTGACCGGTCGTCGCGATCACAACGGGCAGCCGCCGAGCCAGCGCAAAGGCGAGGATGCTCTCTGTTGCGGTATGGTGTGAAAAATCGACAAGCACATCCGCGGCGCCCGTGAAGTCTGACAGTTTTTCATAGACCGGATATTTGAAAGTCAGCGGAGCCGACGTGCAGTTGATGTCAACGCCCGCCGCTACAATCGCGCCCGAATTTGCCGCCGCTTCCGCGACCGCCCGTCCCATGCGCCCGCAGGCGCCCGTTATGATAAGTTTCATGATATATTTGTCCTAACGTAGATTGATTAATTTGGGACGGCGTCCCCGACGTCCCGTTATATTTACTGTCTTTTACAAAGAATTCTCCGAAAACACACCAAAAGTGCGACTCTGGAGATATCTCCTAAAACCACTCTGAGTGCTACTAAATAAATTCTAATAATAATTAGTTTAAAAGTCTTTTGCACAGGTTTTCTACGCTTTCTTTAGAAAGCATGAAAAGCGCGTACCCCGGTATCCCCGTACCCCGTGTCCCTTACGCAGGGAGCAGTCCGTGCCGGTATAGAGCGGCGCGCAGGACAGCAAGGTTTTTTTCTTCCATTTCGCAGAGCGGGAGCCGTATTTCGGGAATGCAATACCCCAGCAGCGCCATAGCTGTTTTAACGGGAATGGGGTTCACCTCGATAAACAGCGCGTCGATGAGGTCGAGCAGCTCAAGCTGGAGCCGCGCGCTCTCTGCGAAGTTGCCGTCAAGCGCGTGCTGCGCGATGAGGTGCGTTTCGCGCGGCAATACGTTTGCAAGCACCGAGATAACGCCAACGCCGCCCAGCGCCATAATCGGCGTGATCTGGTCGTCGTTTCCGCTGTAGATCGCAAGGTCGCCTCCGCATGATGCGGCGGTCTGCGCGATCTGGCTGATATTGCCCGACGCTTCTTTGACCGCGACGATGCGTTCGTGCGCCGACAGTTCTTTGTATGTGGATACGGAGATATTAAGTCCGGTGCGTGATGGCACGTTGTATAGGATGCAGGGTTTTGTCGACGCTTCGGCGGCGGCAAGGAAGTGTTTTACAATTCCCTTTTGCGTAGTTTTGTTGTAATACGGTGTGACGAGCAGCAGCGCGTCGGCGCCGACCTCGCAAGCGTGACGTGAGAGCGAAACCTCGTAATCGGTGTCGTTCGCACCTGTACCGGCGATAACCGGCACGCGCCCCGCCGTATGCTCCACTGTAAAACGAATTACTTCGCGATGTTCCTCGTCAGTCAGTGTGGATGCCTCGCCGGTCGTGCCGACGGCGATAATAGCGTCGGTACCGCTTGCGATCTGCCAATCGATGAGCCGTCCCAACGCCACATAATCGACACAACCGCCCTTCATTGGGGTGATAATCGCGACACCCGATCCGGTGAAAACCAGCGGTTTGTTATGTTTCATGATTGTATGTACCTTTCTTTTTTAAAATCAGAATAATAAAAACAATAAAAGCCGGTTGATTTCCGGCTTTTCATGTGTTATGATATAACGGTAATCGCAGAGCAATTATAGCATGCTATAA
>DHAH01000028.1:1645-2957 GCA_002397345.1 Clostridiales bacterium UBA4959 | reverse complement strand
AGAGCAATTATAGCATGCTATAACTTGCAGAGCGGTTACGGCAAATACAGACGCAATAAGCTTATTACGCTGAAATTAATACCAATCTACATGATAGCGCCCCATCAACAATAACATTATATGTTACCCGAGCAATATTCGCTCGAAATGATGACAGTCCGCGAGCTGTTCGCATCGCGACCCAAGCACAGCGCCCTCCGGTGCGCAAATGCTTTCGGCGGTACCACCCCCGGAATGCAGCTCAAACGGTTCCGGAAGAACCATCGCCGCATCCGTAATATCGATAACCGCGCCTCTATCTTTGATTTATTAAAAACAGAATAACATAAAGGCCGCGGTTTGTCAAGCGATTTTCATAAAAATCGCCGCAGAGCTGTGGCACAATCACAAATGACAATATTTTATAAAATTTTTAGGAATTTATCAATGCAAAATCGTATCTCAACCGATTTAACTAAAAGCGATTTTTTTTATGATCTGCCGCAGGAATTGATAGCTCAAAAGCCCGCCGAGCCGCGCGACTCGTCGCGGCTCATGGCGGTAAACCGACTGACAGGCGCGCTGGAGCACCGCATTTTTCATGACATAACCGATTACCTGCATGTTGGCGACGTGCTGGTGATAAACGATTCGCGTGTGATTCCAGCCAGATTGATGGGTACGCGGCGCGGGACGGACACACCGATCGAAACAGTGCTGCTGCGCCGTGTTGAGGGCGACGTGTGGGAGGCGCTGGTCAAACCGGGACGGCGCGCCACCGTGGGCAAGATAATCGATTACGGCGACGCGCTGCCCGGTCACAAACCGGCGCTCAGCGCCGAGGTAACGGCTATAATAAGCGACGGCGTGCGGCTGCTCAAGTTTTCATACGAGGGCAGCAGCATTTATCCGGTGCTCGACAAAGTGGGGCAGATGCCGCTGCCGCCGTATATAACCGAAAAGCTGGACGACGAAGAACGCTATCAAACCGTCTACGCAAACGAGCGCGGTTCGGCTGCCGCTCCAACTGCGGGGCTTCATTTCACGCAGGAGCTGCTTGCCAAAATTCGCTCTATGGGCGTGAAAATCGCGCCGGTCATGCTGCATGTCGGACTGGGCACATTCCGGCCGGTGAAAGAGGAGCATATAACCGACCATGTGATGCATTCCGAGTATTTTTCGGTTTCACCCGAAACGGCAGATATAATCAATAACCGCACAGGTCGGATTATCGCGGTGGGCACGACCTCCTGCCGCGTACTCGAATCGGCGGCGGACGAAAACGGCAAAATCCGCGCGATGCAGGGCGACACCGATATTTTTATCTATCCCG
>DHAH01000028.1:989-1546 GCA_002397345.1 Clostridiales bacterium UBA4959 | reverse complement strand
ATATTTTTATCTATCCCGGCTATAAATTCAAAACGATGGATGCTCTGATAACCAATTTTCACCTGCCCGAGAGCACTCTACTGATGCTCGTATCGGCGTTTTCGTCACGTGAAATCATGCTCGCGGCATACAACGAGGCGATAAAGCAGCGGTACAGGTTCTTTTCGTTCGGGGACGGAATGATAATATCGTAATACGATGCAGGAGATCGGCATGTATTTCTCACGCTCTCTTTCGCTGCGGCGGCATATAATATCGTATAATCGCTATTAAATAACTTTTAAATATTAAACGGAGATAAATATAATGCGCATAGTAGTCTTAGCTGGCGGGTTATCGCCTGAGCGCGATGTTTCGCTGTCATCGGGCGCGCTGATCGCGTCGGCGCTGATCAGCCGCGGCCATATGGTCGCGTTTTGCGATGTTTACGAAGGAGTTACGCTGACCATTCCGGCGGAAAAAATGTTCGGCACAACAGAGCCGCAGCCCCCGGCAATCGCCGACCGCGAGCCCGACCTTGACGCTCTCAAGGAACGCTGTAAAAACGGCGACGCGCT
>DHAH01000028.1:443-732 GCA_002397345.1 Clostridiales bacterium UBA4959 | reverse complement strand
AGCCTTTTGGCAATGGATAAAGATATTGCAAAACGGCTGCTGCGCGATGCGGGTCTTGATACCGCGCCGTGGGTGACGCTCGACGGCGCGTCCCGCTCTGACACTGTATACGCAGCGGAGCTTGTCGAGCGCGAGGTCGGCTATCCCTGTGTGGTAAAACCCGCCGGCTGCGGTTCGTCAGTCGGCGTTTCAATTGTGCGCGTACGGGATGAACTTGACGCAGCGCTTGCGTCGGCTTCGTCCTACGGCGGCGTGATCATAGCCGAAAAATACATAAGCGGGCGTGAAT
>DHAH01000028.1:0-297 GCA_002397345.1 Clostridiales bacterium UBA4959 | reverse complement strand
AAAATACATAAGCGGGCGTGAATTTTCGGTCGGCGTACTTTCGGGCGCGGCGCTACCCCCCATCGAAATCATACCCAAACAAGGCTTTTACGATTATAAAAATAAATATCAAAACGGAATGACGACCGAGGTCTGCCCGGCGGAATTGTCGCCCGAGCAGGACGCGGCACTACGCGAAGCTGCGCTTAAAGTACATAAAACGTTACAGCTTGGCACCTACAGCCGCGTTGATTTCATCCTTAACGCAGAGAGCGGCGGGTTCGTGTGTCTTGAGGCGAACAACCTGCCCGGCATGAC
>DHAH01000091.1:3233-4003 GCA_002397345.1 Clostridiales bacterium UBA4959 | reverse complement strand
CGTCTGCGACGCCACCTGACCCACCGATTCGCCCGTGATGAGCGCCGTCGCGCTATATCTGCGCGCCACGCGCTCTGACAGGCGCATCATAGCGCGGCGGAGCAATAACGTGAAATATTCGCTGTCGCATTTTTCGCGCAGTTCCTCTTGAATCTTTGTGACCGAGATTACATGAACATGCATTTTCTGCGTATATTCGCACAGGATTTTCGCCAGCGACAACACCTTTTCCCGTGCCTGCTCGGAGGTGTACGGGTAGCTCTCAAAATGCACCGCGTCGATACGCACGCCCCGACGCGCGAGCATAAAACCCGCGACGGGACTGTCGATGCCGCCCGAAAGCAATAACATTGCATGACCGTTCGAGCCATACGGCAGACCGCCCGCGCCGGGTTTTGACCCCGCGTGAATGTACGCGTGTTCTTCCCTGATTTCGGTAAACACCGTCACATCCGGATTGTTTACATCGACAGCGACGCGCCCGCCCATTGTGTCGTACACCGCGCCGCCCACCTCGGCTGAGATCTGCGGCGAGGTCAGCGGGAATTTTTTATCGCTGCGGCGCGACTCCGCTTTAAAAGTTTTCGCGCCCGATAGAAATTGCGGTACATATTCGGCTGCGGTGCGCAGTATCGCGTCCATATTTTTTTCCGCGACAGCGGCGCGCGCCACAGCCGCGAACCCGAACACATGACGCGCTTCGTAAAACGCGTCGTCCACCGCGTTTTCAGCCGCGGCGTCAAGGGGATTCACATACACGGTGCTCTGCA
>DHAH01000091.1:0-3147 GCA_002397345.1 Clostridiales bacterium UBA4959 | reverse complement strand
ATTCACATACACGGTGCTCTGCGCGCGTGTGACGGCGAAGTTCCCCAACGCCGCCAGCCTCGATTTCAGCTCGCGCACGAGCATTCCTTCAAAATGCGGGCGGTTCAGCCCTTTCAGAGCCAACTCGCCGTATTTGCATAAGATGATTTCTTTCATTTAATAATATCCATTTCACATCCGTCGAACGGCAGGGGTAAGCCCCTGCCCCACAATATTTTATATTATTTGCGTTTCAGCCAGCCAGCCGGTATTTCCGTCAGGTCTGCCGGTCGTTTGTACGATTTTCCGATCTCCTCATAACGCGCCATAAAATTATCGTCGATCAAGCCCGAGGTGTTCGGCGACGCGTTGAGCAGGAACGTCACATTGCGGGCGCCCGCGTCCTCGATTTTATCTGTTGCCCACTTCGCGCTTTTAAGTTCCAGTTGCGGGTCGGCCGCGCGCCAGAACCAGCATTTGTTTAAAATATTGCAAGACGCGCCCGGTCCGACAAAGGCGTCGTCGATTTCCTGACCCGCGGCGTTTTCATAGAAAACGACATCCGTGTGGTCGAGGCTGCTTTCACAGCTCAAGTTCATAAGCATACAATTCGGTTGGATGGACTTGACAAGCCCGTCAATCTCCTCGAACGACATATTTTCATACGACGGACCACCCCAATACGCCTGCCAGCCGTCAATTATGATAAACGGTATCTCGCCGTAACCGGTCAGCAGTTCCGTAAACTGCGCTTTTGTATATTCAACATCTTCGCGCGTGCACTTTTTTCTGCCGATCTTATGTGTCAAGTCAAGTATCGAAAAGTAAAACCCGGGAAGTATTCCCTCTGCTCTGAACGCGTTTACATATTCTTTCACGACGTCTTTCTGGGCTTTGGAATTCCTCACGCAGTGTTCTGTCGTTTTCGTCGGCCACAGGCAAAAACCCTCGTGGTGTTTGGTGGTCAGCGCGGCAAATTTCGCACCCATCAGCTTTGTGGCTTTCGCCCACTGCGCGCAGTCGAGCTTTTCTGGGTTGAAATCGATGGGGTTAAACGGGAATCTGCGCGGCTCGCCGCCATTTTCATGACCGTATTCCCAATCCATTATATCGCCGGTGTTAAATTGGAAAGTCGCGCTGTTGAAATGTATGAACATACCCAGCCGCAGATTTACAAACCACTTTTGTCTGTCGATGAGTTGCTGTTGTGTCATTTTGCACCTTATATTATTTATTTTAAGAAAAGATTATTTTATCCGCCTGATATTTTTATCTGTTGGCGGTAAACCCTTTTTATAAGCCGCCGCAATTGTTTCGACTTCGCGCTGCGTTTCGGTTGTGAATATAAAAACCCGCAGCTTTATGCCCGCCGCGTCGAGCGCGGGCAGCTTGTCCGCCATATAGATGGGCACGCTGTTGTATAATATATCGCGTGTTCCGGTCGCCAGCACGGGAAACACAGCGCCCGCACGGTCGCGCAGCGCCGCGGCATTGCCGCCGAGCCGACGGGCGAAGGTCATAAGCGGCAGTCTGCCATAAACGATCGCGCCCTTCGCACCGTAGTTTATATCGCGTATCTGCGGTAAAATAAGTTCTGGCGACAGGATCAGCCCCTCGCAATTCCGACTGTAAAATTCCGCCGCAGCGGTGTTTGCGACGTTCAAGCGCATACCGCCTATTACATACAATCCGCCGGTTGCACGCAATTCATCGATTGCACGCAATCCATCGGTTGCACGCAATCCACCGGTTGCACGCAATCCACTGGTTGCGCAAAAATTCTCCGCAAGCCCTAACTGACCGGGATTTTCGATCATTAAATATTCCGCGCCGCACGATTTTACGCGCTCAAGCTGACGTTTTATTACCTCACGCTCGCCGTCGAATATCACCGGCGGCAGGACAACGCCATATGCGGCGCCGCTCTTCGCCGCGACCTGCTCGAATTTATCGAGGGGCAGCAGGATTATATCGAAAAAATCCCGGCAGGCAATTTGTTCGGCAGCTTGAAAGATACCGACATTTAACGGTTTTACGATATTTTTAGAGCGCGGAGGTTTAAACGACGCATCGACGGAAATTTTTTCACGCGAAACTGCGATGGGTGTTTTTATATAAATAGATGCGCCATTTCGGGCGGATGTTGAATCCCCTGCGGAACGGGTATCGGATTTATCGCCCTCCGAACGTACGCCGAGCATGTTTTCCAGTGTGCCGCCCGCTCCGGTATAATATGTGTCGGTAAACCCGCCGCGCGAGAAAATCCGGCGCAGCGTTTCCATTTCGGCATAGGAAGCGGCGCGCCGTTCGTCGAGCAGCGTGCGGTATATGCGCGTCACAGCCGCGACATAATCGGGACTTTTCATGCGTCCCTCGATCTTCAGCGACGCTATACCCGAGGCGATGAGCTCCGGTATATGCTCCGCCATGCACAGGTCACGCAGCGAGATGGGGTGGGTGTTTTTATTTTCCGAGCCGCGGTTAGCCTGCCGGTGGGCGGGGTGAGTTTCTGCCCTTGTGTTGCCGCGTTTATCGGCAGAAAGTGTTTCATAATTCAAACGGCAGGGCTGCGCGCATTCTCCGCGGTTGCCGCTGCGCCCGCCCATAACGGCGCTGAGCAGGCATTGACCCGAGCAGGAGACGCACAGTGCGCCGTGTACGAACATCTCAAGCTCGATAGGCGACGCTTTGCACAGCGCGTCAAGCTCGGTTTTGGGCAGCTCACGCGCGACGACGGCTCGGACCGCGCCCAGCTCCGCAAGCTTTTGTATCCCCGATAAGTTATGCACCGCCGCTTGTGTGCTGACGTGCACGGGAAGTCCGGGCAGCCGATCGCACAGCAGCTTTATAAGTCCCAAATCGGCGGCGATAACGGAGTCGACGCCGCTGTTGTATAAAAACCCCGCGTATTCCAGCGAATCGGGCAGTTCGCGGTCGTATAACATAGTGTTGAGCGTCACATAGACTCGCACACCCGCGTCGTGGCAAAACGCGATGGTTCGCTCGAGCTCCACGTCGTCAAAATTTTTAGCGTTAGCGCGCGCGTTAAACCGCTTGCCGCCCAGATAAACGGCGTCCGCGCCGGCGTTTACCGCCGCCCGCACCGCCTCCGGCGAGCCGCAGGGCGCAAGCAATTCCGGCAGGAATTGCCCCGTAGGGTGCGACGCC
>DHAH01000078.1 GCA_002397345.1 Clostridiales bacterium UBA4959 | reverse complement strand
TCTGCGGAGGGGTGCCGCCGCAGCGGCGGGGTGGTCACTTTGAGCGCGTAACACAGATTGTCGCTTCTTGCGACGCGCTTGTATGTAAGTTTGATCGAATAGACCGTGAACCCGAGCAGCGAGACACAGATGAGAAATATGAATGCGATGACGACAACCCGGTTATCAACTTGCTTGTTCACTGTCGTTTTCCCCCAAATCCCATGTTATGTCGTCCAACGCTGTCGCGTCAAGGATATTTATTTCCAGCTCAAATGAAATGTTGTATGCCGAAGCCGCTTCCTCGCCGGTGGAGAAGGTGTTGTGAATTTCACCGGTAACGTCCAGCTCGTCCAGCGCCGTTATCCAAGCCGCCACATCCTCATAATTCAGCGCGCTACCCTTGACTTTCATCGACGTTGCGGCTGTTTTAAGCGCATATTCCATTGAAACCGACGAAATGCTGATATTATTTGTCACCGTACCGAGAATTTCCGGCAGCACCCTCGGAAAAGAAGGAAGCCCCGACGCGAGCACTTTTATATCGTTGTATACATGCTCCACATTGTCTTTTTTCTTTGAATATTCAGACAAAGAATCAATTTCGGAGCGTATCTTCGCGACTTCGCCGTCCAGTTCGCCCAGCTCCGACAAGCGCTGGCAGCGCACCAGTGTGGCAAGCGTCAGCAGAATCAGGCAAATCACGGTAAAAAATACGAAATATATAATCAGGTCAAGCTTTTGTGCCGCCCTTTCCCGCTGCAGCCGGTATTTTTCGGGTAACAGGCTTATATTGTACATACCGTAATTCTCCTGATTTTTAAAAATTTACGACGCTGCAAGTTTCACAGATTCATGCCTGTGCATACACAGGCGGAATATTTTTCAGCGGGGAAATCACCGTCCGAGCGCACGTGTTTTTCCATGGTGAACACTTCGACGTCTACATTTAGGTCAAGGCTGAGCTCCTCGCTCGCCTGTGATATATCCACCTGCGTCGTTATGTAAAGCGCCTTAACGTCTTCGCTGTTTGTGATACGGTAATAATTCACCGACGAACGGAATTCATTTTTCAGAATGTCGATGATCTCTCTCAAATCAGCCGGATCGGGTGTATCTGATTTGCCGAGCTTCTCCGCCAGCGCGGGATCGAACTGTATGCTGCGCGCCATAGCGATCTTGCCGCCGTTGATGATGAGTATGTTGGCGACGTCGTTGCTGGCGTTCATGACCATGTAGGTGTTATATTCCGTTTCGTTTTGTATTTCGGACGCCACTGCCGTTATCGTCGGAACAATATCGCGTATTATAAACGAACCGTATTTGGGGTCTTGTATCGTATCGACGATATTATTCAGCATGTCGCGTTTTGCCGCGACAAGCAGTGCGTTGACCGTCGGTTCTTCCAGCGGTTTGCCCTCGGCGTCGCGGATATTTTCGTCGGTGATAAGATATGCAAGCTCAAGCTCGTTTATTGGGATGGGTATAAAATTTTGCGCCTGGAGCATACAGACGTTGCGCTGTTTTTCTTCCGACACCTTTGGAAAACTGGCAAGACGGATAATAACTCCCTGATTGCTCAGCGACAAGATGATTTCTTTTGCGCTGAAATTGTATTTGCTTAACATATCGCGGAAATATTTCATGAACACTTCGGGCTTGGCGATCATACCGCCCGCGACAGTACCCTCCGGCAGCCGCATTGAGCCGTATGCGGATATTTTTAACTTATCCGACGAGCCCTGCATTTGAACAGCACGTATTTCGCTTGAAAATATCTGCAGTCCAATGAGCCTGTCAATCTTCTCTTTCATTTTATCACCATGTAATTATTATATCGGCGGAAAAGTAAAATAATAGTGTATTATATTATAAATATTTATTATTAAATATTGCCATTATTTGCGGTTCCAAGGGGAACTTTTCCCCTTGGCGGGAGCTCGAGGGCAGAGCCCTCGAACGTATCTCACCCCAATCAGGGTTTACGCAGCACCAGCGGTGTTTCTACGAGTGTAACGCCGCAGCGCGCGGCAAAATCACGGGTTTCGGCGATGTTGTCCGGTTCGGCTACGGACTGCGGTTCATGCGCGTCGCAGCCGATCACAGCTTCACAGCCAAGCTCTCCTACGAGCTTCCAAAATTCGACGTTCGGATAATGGCGGTGATCGCGTATCCCGAGCATATTAAGCTCAAGCGGCACACCGAGCCCCTTTGCCCTGACGATAAGCCTGCTTATTTCGCGCTTGTATACATTTATATCGCCCTTAAAGTTGAACATGTCGGGGTGTGCAATATAGGTAAACTTACCGGTCTCGATCGCCGCTATTAACTGCGATACAAAATTGGTGAGCCGAGCGGAGTCGGAGGTCGCTTCGCCCGCGCCCCGCCCGTCAAACTCATTATCCGAAAAATGCTGTCCCAATATGAGGTAATCAATCGGATACGGTTTGATGAGCGCCAGAAATTTATCGAAAAAGCGCGGGTAATATTCGGCTTCAAGCCCGATTTTAATATCAATGCGTCCCTTATATTCCTCACGCAGCGCGGTGAGTATGGCGCAATAATCGTCAAGCTCCTCGGGCTTCATACGGAAACCGGAATAATAGCTGCCCTCAAAAACATAGGGCGAGTGGTCGGAAAATCCAAGCGTCGTCAGCCCGCGCGCGAGCGCGGTTTCGATATATTCGCGTTCGCTGCCGGACGCGTGCCGACAGCGAACGGTATGGGTATGATAATTAACTTTCATTTATATAATAAACCTTATCTCTGTGTTAATCGGTGACGAGCTCGGATTCGCCCTCTACAATTTTTGTGATCTTATAACTGTCGCCCGACTGGGTGAGAAAGTATAGATTAACTTCGCGAATTTTTGACGCGGTATTGGTATTCAAATCGGTTATATTAACTATAGACTGAATTTTTACGTTATATGTGCCGTCGCCGTTGTCGTCATATGCGAGCCGCTCAATTTCGTATTTGGAGGTATACATTTTCGAAACCGATTCGAGCCGTTCTTTTATTTCGGATTTAACCGTTTCCTCCATATCGAGGTATTCGATATATTTGTCAAATTTGCAGTCGTTAAACGCTTTATACACCTCTGTGAAATATTTAGTGAGTTTTTCCTGCGTCTCGTCGACGGGTTCTTTTTTGTCACAGGAGACAAGCGGAAGCGTGATGAATGTTAATGCTAGAATGATGATCGCTATCAGTTTTATTTTTTTCATTTTAAAATCTTTCTCAGTATTATTCCCGAATTATTTCCAGCGGGGAAATTTTCCGATGCATGTCTGTGCCGGAAAATCGCCCCCGCCCTTTCGTTTTTATTTTGTAAACGGATTTTCGCCGCAATACAGCGCGCCCGCGGGTTTATTATAACCCACATCGGTTACGCCGAGCTGACCCAGCAGTTCAAACAATACGCGGCCGACACGCGCGAAGCCCACGCCGGCGTGATGGGGGAAATGCTTCGCGATCAGCACATGGCGGTAGAAACGCGCCATCTCCGGCACCGCGATAACGCCGATCGCACCGAACGACGACGACGGCACGTCGAGCACTTCACCCTCGGCGATATAAGCGGAGAGCGTCGTATCGGCATTGCATTGCAGCCTGAACAGTGTCACGGGCGAGGGCGCGAGATCGCCTTCCAGCGTACCGCGCGATATGTTCGGCTCGGAATCGGGCTCGAGCGAACGTTTCATGATGAGCTGATACGCCATCTTACCCGCTTTCAGATTGCAGTTCGCGGTGTTGCCGCAATGGAAGCCCATGAACAGGTCGGTCGGTTTGTAAGAACCGATTATGCCTTTATATTGGTCATATTTATCGCGCGGGACGGTGTTGTTTATATCCAGCAGTGTCGGCGCTGCGCCGGTTGCGAGATATAGTATGTATTCGGATACCGCGCCGTAGATGTCGGTCTCACACGCGACCGGTATGCCGCGTGAGGCAAGCCGCGAGTTTACATAGCAGGGAACGAATTTAAACATCGTCTGGAACGCCGGCCAGCATTTATTGGCGAATACGAAATGCTCCGACGCGCCGATATTCTTTTCCGCCCAATCAAGCAGGGTCAGCTCGTACTGCGCTAGCCGGGGCAATACGCCGGGATATTTGTTGCCCGCGGCGGTCAGCTCCGCTTCCATGTCGGCGACGACAGACGGAATACGCGGGTCGCCCTCGTGCTTCATGAACGCTTCGTAAAGGTCGAGTTCGCTGTTCTCCTGTATCTCAATGCCAAGATCGAACAGTCCTTTTATCGGCGCGTTGCACGCCAAAAAGTCATGCGGGCGCGGTCCAAACGAGAATACTTTAAGCCTTTTGAGCGCAAGCTGAATTTTTGCGATAAGTGAGAATTCGGCGATCATACCGGCGACCTCCGCCGCTGTGCCGACGGGGTATTCGGGTATGTAAGCTTTAACTTTACGCAGATTCAGGTTATACGACGCGTTGAGCATGCCGCAATAAGCGTCGCCCCGCCCGTCGATTAGGTCGTTCTGCGTCTCCTCGGCGGCCGCGGCGAACATCACCGGACCGCCAAACTTCGCGGCGAGCATGGTTTCCGGACCCTCCGGACCGAAATTGCCCAGATAAACGCACAGCGCGTTGACACCGGCGGCTTTAAGCTCGTCCAGCGCCGCCATAGCGTCGCGCTCGTTCTCGAGTATCACCCGCGATTGGAAAATATCAATGCCGAGCTTCGCGCATTCGGCGGCGACAGCTTCGCGGCGCCTGTTGCTGAGCGTTTTAGGGAAGCAGTCGCGGCTGACCGCGACTATGCCGAGTTTTACCTGCGGATCGTTTGTAAACATAGTGACTCCTTAATATTATAATAATATTTATTATCCGGCATCAATTTGGAGTATCTGAAGTTTGAGTATATATAAATTGTAAATTATCAATTGTCAATTGTCAATTTTTTCAGCCGCTTCATCACATCGTTTCCGCCGCGTCCGAAATAATCGTGCAGCGTTATATATTCGGCATACAGCTTGTCATAAACCGCTTTCGCGCGCGCGTTGGGTTTATAAGTCAGCGATTTTAATTTACCCATTTTCGCGGAAGCCTCGGAAACGCTGTCGTAAGCGCCGCCCGCGACCGCTCCGAAAATCGCGGATCCGAGCGCCGCCGCCTGCGCCGAACCGGAGAGTTTGATCTCCATGCCCAGCACATCTGCGTATAACTGCATGATGAACGGTTCTTTTTCGGATATACCGCCCGCGGCGTAAAATTCGTCGACAGGCACGCCGTGTTTTATAAAGTTTTCAACAATTACACGCGTACCGAACGCTGTCGCCTCGATAAGCGCACGATATAATTCTTCCGGCTTAGTTGCCAGCGTCATGCCGATAAACAACCCCGTGAGGTCGGCGTCGACAAGTACGCTGCGGTTTCCGTTCCACCAGTCAAGCGCGATAAGCCCCGATTCGCCGGGCTTCAGCGCTCCGGCACGCTCTCCGAGCAGTTTATGCAGCGATATGCCGCGCGTCTGCGCCTCATTTTTATAATCAGCGGGCACGAGTGTTTCGATGAACCACGCGAAATGGTCGCCTACGCATGACTGACCGGCTTCATAACCCACAAATCCGGGTATAATACCGCCCGTGACCGCGCCGCACATGCCGGGCACGATTTTTACCGGATCAGCGGCTCGTCCGAGTGTCATGTGGCAGGAGGAAGTACCCATTATAGCCAGCAGCTTGCCCGCATCTCCGATCCCCAGCGCGGGGAATGTCGCGTGCGCGTCGCCCGTCGCAACCGCGATTGCAGTGCCGGGGCGTAAGCCGAGCTTTTCCGCCATCTGTGCCGTCAACCCGCCCGCGCGGGAACCTATCGGCGCGACGCAGCCGCCCAGCTTGGTCTGCGTAAGATCGGCGAGCCGCGTGTCAAGCGCCGCAAACAGCTCACGCGGCGGATAACCGCTGTCGGTATACATCGCTTTATAACCCGCCATACAGGAGTTGCGTGAAAATTCGCCGCACAACATCCATACCAGCCAGTCGCCCGATTCAATGAAATAGTCGGCGGCGTCATAGACCTCGGGCGCTTCGGCAAGTGTCTGCCATATCTTCGGGATTATCCATTCGGACGAAATTTTGCCGCCATAATATTCCAACAGGGAAGGATAGAGCGAAGAAATTGTTTCATTGAGCTTGCTCGCGTATTTCTGCGCCGCGTGATGTTTCCACAATTTTACATAAGCATGCGGATTCGATTTAAATCGTTTTAAAAAACATAACGGCGTACCGTCAGCCGTCACCGGCAGCGGCGAGCAGGTGGTGAAATCGATGCCTATGCCGACAACGTCGTCGGGCGACACACCGGCATCGGCTATGATCTTGGGTACGGTTGTATACAACGCTTCCAGATAATCGCCGGGATGCTGGAGCGCGAAGTCCGCGGGCAGCGGGCTGCCGTCAAGAAATTTTTCGTCCATGACGGCGTGCGGATAATCAAACGACGCCGACGCAAGCTCTGCGCCGCTGCGAACATCGGTGACAAGCGCGCGTCCGGACAGCGTGCCAAAATCAACACCGATTGAATATTTGTCGCCGACAGAAATTTTTTTGTCCATATAATAATACCGCCGATAATTTTGTTTCTGTAGGGGCCGGCATATGCATCAAACTTTATTTAACGCCGCCGCCCGCTCTCTAAACGACAGTATAACATATTGAGTTGAAAATTTCAATACGCGGAAAAATTTCGGCGATAAATTATTAAGCAACCGGTTTTCAACGGATTTTCATTCCCTCCATTATACTAAATTTTTATTTAGTATAATGGACCATAAAAAGCAGCAGACACAGGAAACCCACTCCCCGTGTCCATTACTCTTTATATTTTACAGTTCACGCATCAGATTAAATGAATTATATAAATCGAGCTTTCCATACCCCCACTGATAATTCGGATAAGTAACGAATTTATCGCGATTACAGCCTCGGATAAAATAGCCCTTTATCTGATATGTAGAAATGCTGACATTGTTGCCCTCCACAACACCCCATTGCAGCATTAACGCAGCGGCTCCGGTGGCGACAGCAGCGGCGACGCTGGTACCTGTCATCGTGCCGGTGCCAGTCGGAAAAATTCCACCCACCCTCACACCCGGCGC
>DHAH01000150.1:5665-9328 GCA_002397345.1 Clostridiales bacterium UBA4959 | reverse complement strand
GATACCTGTGTCTGCTGCGGCAAACCTGCGAAGCACCTTGTTTATTGGGCAAAGGCGTATTAAATGACCCAACTGATCCGTTTGCAAAAATATATAGCCGACTGCGGGCTTATGTCCCGCCGCGCGGCGGAGGAAGAAATCGCGCACGGCAGCGTAACCGTTGACGGGATTGTCGCGCATCTCGGCGATAAGGTCGAGGTCGGCGGCTCCGGCAACGCGCTGTGCGATGTCAAGCTGCGCGGCACGCTTGTCGAACGTAAAGCGCAGCGCCACACCACGATAATGCTTAATAAGCCGCGCGGGTATGTCACCACGCTGTCCGACGAGAAGGGACGCGCATGTGTCGCCGAGCTTGTCGCCGATGTCGGCGCGCGCGTTTATCCCTGCGGGCGGCTGGACTACGAGTCCGAGGGGCTGCTCATTTTAACCGACGACGGCGAGCTGTGTAATTTATTAACCCATCCCCGGCATAAAATCCCGAAGATATACCATGTCAAGCTGGGCGCCGCCATAACGACGGCGCAGCTTGACACGCTTAACCGCCCCATGGAAATCGAGGGTGAACGTTATAAAGCCGCGCGCGCCGAGATCGTGACGCTGAAAAAGAACGAAACCGTGCTGCGTATGACGCTGCACGAGGGGCGCAACCGCCAGATCCGTAAGATGTGCGAAAGTTTGAATTTGCCGATCACGGCGCTGAAGCGCGTGGCGATCGGCGAGCTGGAGCTGGGTGATTTGCGTATCGGCAAATGGAGGCGGCTGACACCCGCGCAGATAAGTTATTTGAAAGGCAAGCGATAAAATGATAAAAATTATCGCGGTGCAGGACAAGAATGAACAAAACCGCTTGTGCGGGCAGTGCGGAGCGGAATTTTTGCCCGACGCGCTCGCGTATGCGGGGTATATATGCGAATCCGCTGACGGCAAATTCGCCTGTATCGCGCAGTTTTCGCTGAAAAGCGGTTATGCGGAGCTGTATAATCTGTCGCCCGCCGGCGATACGGCGCTAAACGAGGACGCGATGCTGCTTTGCGGACGCGCAGCGCTTTATTTTGCGTATACGCACGGCGTACATGAAGCGCGCTGCGCCATGCCCGTGCCTGAGTGGCTGCGATTGTTCCGGGCGATAGGCTTTATCCCGGACGATGGCGGGATGAGATGCGATTTGAAGGCGCTGTTTAACGGAAAATGCTGCGGCGATAAATAAAAATATAGGAATCCATTACTAAAAAATTACAAATGTCCAAAAGAAGGAATACAACTCATGAACAATATCATACGCGAGAACCACACACTGCTGTGCGATTTTTATGAGCTGACAATGGGCAACGGCTATCTGCTGTCGGGCATGGCCGACCAAATCTCGTATTTCGACGTGTTTTTCCGCACTATACCCAATAATGCGGGTTTTGCGATCGCCGCCGGTCTTGAGCAGGTGATCGAATATATCGAAAATCTACGTTTTTCCGAGGAGGACCTCGAATTTTTACGGAGCAAGGGCGTTTTTGACGAAAAGTTTCTTGCCTATCTGAGAGATTTCCGATTCACCGGCGACATCTGGGCGATACCCGAAGGAACGCCGATATTCCCCAACGAGCCGATGATGACCGTTCGCGCGCCCGCGATACAGGCGCAGTTTATAGAAACGTTCGTGCTGCTCACGCTCAACCACCAGTCGCTGATCGCGACCAAAGCCAGCCGCATAGTGCGCGCCGCCGACGGGCGCCCGGTCAGCGAATTCGGCTCGCGCCGCGCTCAGGGCGCGCACGGCGCTATACTCGGCGCGCGCGCGTCGTATATAGCGGGCTGCACAGGATCGGCGTGCACCATCGCGGAGCAGCTTCACGGCGTTCCCGCGGGCGGCACGATGGCGCATTCGTGGGTTCAGATGTTCGACGACGAATATGTGGCGTTCGACCGCTATTGCGCGCTTTATCCCAATAATCCCACGCTGCTTGTCGATACCTATAACGTACTGACGAGCGGCGTGCCAAACGCAATCCGCGCCTTTAAGACGCACGATATCACGCATTGCGCAATCCGGCTCGATTCGGGCGACCTGACCTATCTGAGCCGCAAGGCGCGGAAGATGCTCGACGACGCGGGGCTGACCGAGTGCAAGATAGTTGCCTCAAACTCGCTGGACGAGTATATAATCCGCGATGTGCTGCTGCAGGGCGCGTGCGTCGACGCGTTTGGCGTGGGCGAACGGCTGGTCACATCGAAATCCCACCCGGTATTCGACGGCGTATACAAGCTTGCCGCTATAGAAAACGAAAAAGGGAAGATAATCCCTAAAATTAAGATAAGCGAAAACCCGACGAAAATCACCAACCCGCATTTTAAGAAGGTTTACAGGTTGATAGAAAACCATACAGGTAAGGCTATAGCCGATCTGCTCTGCATTCACGACGAGGTAATCGACACCGCGTGGCCGCTGACGATTTTTGACCCCGACTACACATGGAAACGCAAGACACTGACCGATTATTCGATTGTCGAGCTGCTCAAGCCTATCTTTATTAAAGGCAAATGTGTCTACCGCCGCCCGTCAACCCGCGAGATCCGCGATTATTGCGCCGCGCAGCTCGACCTGCAATGGGACGAGGTAAAACGCTTTGAAAACCCGCATAATTATTATGTCGATTTATCGCAAAAATTGTGGGACCTCAAGCACGACATGCTCCGCGGCGGCGGCCACGCGTAAAATGCATCTTGTAGGGGCGACTATTGGTCGCCCGCCGTTCGCTATTTTCGCCGATTAATATCGTTATATAATAATAACTGGATATTATAATAACGGGCGGTCAATGATCGCCCCTACACGGCGGGTTTTATTACGGATAAGTAACATTGATTTTAAAACAGGTAATATATTATGATTCAAAAACCCCGCGGCACTATCGACATCCTGCCGGAGGAGATGCCGTATTTTTATAAAATCGAGGACACGGCGCGCCGTATATCGGCGCTGCACGGGTTCGCGGAGCTGCGCTTCCCGACGTTCGAGGCGACGGAACTGTTCGCGCGTGGTGTGGGCGGCACGACCGATGTTGTTCAAAAAGAAATGTATACCTTCACCGACCGCGAAAACCGGTCTTATACCCTGCGTCCGGAAGGTACGGCGTGCGTCGCGCGCGCGGTGATCGAAAACGGGCGCTGCTCCGACGCCATGCCGCTGCGGCTGTATTATCTCATCAACTGTTTCCGTTATGAGAAACCGCAGGCGGGGCGCAGCCGCGAATTTTACCAGTTCGGCACAGAGCTGTTCGGCGCGGACTCTCCCGCCGCCGACGCGGAGCTTATCGCGCTTGCCAACGATGTAATCACGGGCGTAGGCATCACGGGCGCGAAACTGCACATCAACTCGATCGGCTGCCCCGAATGCAGACCCGGGTATCATGAACGTCTGCGGGAATTCTTTTCGCAAAACGAGGAAAAATTGTGTCCCACCTGCCGCGAGCGGCTGAAAACTAACCCGCTGCGCATACTCGACTGTAAAAACGAGGACTGTAAAATCCTTTGTGAAGGCGCGCCTAAGATGATGGACAATCTATGCTCCGGCTGCGCGGATCATTTCGCGCGGCTGCGCGAGCTGCTTGGCGTTATGGGTCTGGAGTATACGGTTGACACCTCGATAGTGCGCGGACTTGACTACTACAC
>DHAH01000150.1:318-5549 GCA_002397345.1 Clostridiales bacterium UBA4959 | reverse complement strand
GACTACTACACCCGCACGGTGTTCGAATTTATTTCCGATAAAATCGGCGCGCAGAGCACGATCTGCGGCGGCGGCCGCTACGATGGACTGATAAAGGAGCTGGGCGGTCCGGCGCTGTCCGGCATAGGCTTCGCCATGGGCATAACGCGCCTGATATTGGCGATGAAGGCGTGTGAAGCGAAGGTAGCTGAACCGGAAAAACCGCGCCTGTACATCGCTCCCATGGGCGCGGCTGCCGGAGCGGCGGCGATGCGTCTTACCGCGCAGTTACGCGAAAGCGGCATTTATGCCGAGTGCGACATTGTCGGACGCTCGCTGAAGGCGCAGATGAAATATGCCGATAAGAAAAATGCTGCGTTTACACTGATAATCGGCGACTCCGAACTTGAGACGGGTAATGCGATACTTAAAAACATGACAACAGGGGAGCAGACCGAAGTCGGTGTCCGGGATATTGATACGCTGCGACGCCTGTTGGGATAAGTATATAATTTAATACATCCCGCGGGGCGGGGGATTGCCCCCGCCGATATATAATAAAACGGCGGGAACCCCCGCCCCATATCAATAAAATTCATCAAACACAAGAAACGAGATGCCATATATGTCTGAATTGTTGACAGCAAACGACAAGCGTACTAAATATTGCGGGGAATTCCGTGAAAGCGACGTCGGAAAACGCGTCTGCGTTATGGGCTGGGCGCAGCGCCAGCGCGATCTGGGCAGCCTTATCTTCATCGATTTGCGCGACCGTACGGGTTTGGTGCAGCTCGCGTTCGACGAAACTACTGACAAGGCGATATTCGACAGCGCGTTCGGTATCCGCGCGGAGTATGTGCTCTGCGCGCACGGAACGGTTCGGATCCGCTCGTCGATAAACAAAAATATCCCCACCGGCATGGTGGAGATTTTGGTTGACGAGCTGAAAATTCTGTCGGCGGCGCAGACCCCGCCGTTTGAGATTATAGAAGACAGTGCCGTTAAACCCGAACTGCGGCTAAAACACCGCTACCTCGACCTGCGCCGCCCCGATTTACAGCGCAACATCATGGCGCGGTCAGAGATTTCGGCGATAGCGCGCCGTTATTTTAAGGAGCAGGGCTTCGTCGACATCGAAACGCCCAGCCTTATCAAGCCCACGCCCGAGGGTGCGCGCGACTATATAGTGCCCAGCCGCGTGCACAAGGGCAATTTCTACGCGCTGCCCCAGTCTCCGCAGCTTTACAAGCAGCTTTTAATGTTATCGGGCTTCGATCGTTATTTCCAGATCGCGCACTGCTTCCGCGACGAGGATCTGCGCGCCGACCGTCAGCCGGAATTCACACAGATCGACCTTGAAATGTCGTTCGTCACACAGGATGACGTTATTGCCGTTGTCGAGGGTTTTCTCGCCACGCTCTTCCGCGAATTCAAAGGCATTGAGCTCAAACTGCCGCTCCGCCGCCTGACTTATGCCGAGGCTATGGCTCGCTTTGGCTCGGATAAGCCCGACCTGCGTTTCGGTATGGAGCTGTGCGACTTATCGGACATTGCGCGGGGCTGCGGGTTTAAGGTGTTCGCGGGCGCGGTCGAAAACGGCGGCTCGGTGCGGGGCATCGTCGCGAAAAACGCCGCTGATAAGCTGAGCCGCAAAGAGCTCGACGCGCTGGGCGAATATGTGAAGTCCTACCGCGCGAAGGGGCTGGCTTGGTATAAAAACAACGGCGGGGAAGTTACATCCTCATACGCGAAGTTCCTCACAGACAGCGAAAACGCGGCTATTGCCGTTAAACTGGGCATCGAGCCCGGCGATGTGGCGTTTATCGTCGCGGATAAAGACGCGGTCGTGTTCGACGCGCTGGGTGCGCTGCGCTGCGAGTTGGCGCGGCGGTTGGGCTTGATTAAAAAGGATGTATATGAGCTGCTGTGGGTTACCGATTTCCCGCTGCTCGAATACAGCGAGGAGGATGGGCGTTATTACGCCAAACACCACCCCTTCACGATGCCCAACGCAGACGATATACCCCTGCTCGAGAGCGATCCGGGCAAGGTGCGTTCGATAGCGTATGATATCGTGCTCAACGGCTCGGAAGCGGGCGGCGGTTCGATCCGCATCCACACGCGCGAGATACAGAACAAGATGTTCCGCGCGCTCGGGCTGTCCGAGGAAGAAGCGGAAGAAAAGTTCGGCTTCCTGCTCGAGGCGTTCAAATACGGCACACCGCCGCACGGCGGGCTGGCGTTCGGGCTGGACAGGCTCGTCGCGCTGCTGCTGGGTCTGGACGACATCCGCGATGTAATCGCTTTCCCGAAAGTACAGAACGCGTCGGAGCTGATGACAATGTGCCCTTCGCCAACCGACGAAAAAGCGCTCGCCGAACTGGGCATTGCCGTCGTGGAGAGGGAATAACAGGAATAATTAATTCTTCAGGGAGCTTTTAATTTCACAAATAAATTTTGTTCTTGACAAAACGTTGAGCGATATGTTATATTGTGGTTGAATTTCTTTTAGGAGGTTAAAAATTATGAAATACGTATGCACTATCTGCGGTTATATCTACGACGAGGAGAAGGGCGATCCCGATAACGGTATAGCGCCCGGCACTAAGTGGGAGGACGTCGACGAAGATTTCCTCTGCCCGATCTGCGGCGCGCCCAAGGACGCGTTCGAAGAAACCGAAGAATAAAAAACAACAATGCGCGGGGTAAAAACCCCGCGCATTGTACGTTTATTTACAGACTATTATTATAAACTTTTCCACTT
Organism: Clostridiales bacterium UBA4959; assembly: GCA_002397345.1. Lineage (GTDB taxonomy): Bacteria > Bacillota > Clostridia > Oscillospirales > CAG-272 > DTU078. The sequence continues at coordinate 2,806 of DHAH01000150.1, read as the reverse complement.
GCCCCACTCGCCGTTTGGATTTTTATCAACCGAAAAATATTTTTGGGACATCGTCACTATCGGGTCAGCAATTTTTAATCTTTCTTCGAACGAGAGGGAATCGTCCGCTAATCTTTCGTCGGCAAGCACGTTTTTGATATGGCAGATATATATCTCGCTTTTGCCATCTGCGTCAAGGCGCAGCGTTTTGTCCACCTCAAGTTCAAAACTCCATACGCCGTCCCGCGGTACGGGGACATCAAGCACTGCGCCGCTCACCGACTCGATTATTTTTGATTTATCTATCTCGTAACCGGAGTTATTACCGAAAAAATCGGCGTACGGCAATAAAGATTTTGAAACAACCGAAGCGGAAAAAATACCGGTCGCGCGAATTCTGTCCCGCGTGATTTTATCCTCGCCGATACAGGCTACGAATTTGAAGCTTTCGTCATAACAGTAGGTAGCCCAACAAAAAAGACCGTAGTTAGGCGTTTTGTCTTCTTTATATGTGCCGTACATAAAGAGGCATTGCGGACAAAAAGCATTGGACGCGGGTAAAGATACTTTGCTCATGGTATTTATCGCCTTCTTTTTATATTGTTTTTCTTATGCTAACTTCTCCAACGTTTTAATCACATATTCTGTTATATCATTAAATTCATCTTTAGGATATAATGATTTATTTAAATAAGAATATGTCGATAAATCAAACCTGTAATTTTTCATAACAAATCTGTCAAATATCAATTTAATCGGAGTTTCGTCGCATATCCCACTTGAACAATAACTAAATATGGCAGTTTTTTTATTTAACAAGGGATTATTATCGGTATTTATTAGTCCCGCATTAAATAAAACGCTTGTCAGCCTTTCAAATATTGCTGTTAATCTTGAAGGGATAGGCGCATAAACGGGGGAAATTATAAAAATAGCGTCTGCGGAAACCATTTTTTCATATATTTCCTGAAACCTGTCCCCCTCAGACTGCGGTAATACGCAGTACCCGGACTCGCCGCAGCGATTGCAAGCAGTACATCCCTCGATCTTGCAATTTGCCAGATGCACAAAATCAAACTCAAAGCTATCTGCGTATCCGCACATAGCCTTTTCAATCTCCGCGTTTTTTCCGCCAATCCTGTGCGAGGCGAAAATGACAAGTACCTTCACTGTGTTGACTCCGTCTTATATGATTCTATTCATTTTAAAAACCCGCTGTTCAGCGACAGCGGCAGGTTGAAGCGCCCGCCGCGCTCGTTCATGCCGTGGAGCTTGAATAATAGCAGCTCCGGCATGACGCCAAGCGTTTTGCCCATGCCGAAAAAATCGCCGCCGGTATCGCGCGCGGCTTCCATCACCTCGCCGTCGGTGATCAGCAGCTCGGCGCAGAACAGGTTAGCCTCATATTCCATACGCGAGTTTACCGAAAACATCATCGTATCGTGTATCGGAGCGGTTTTCGCCTGTTCGCGGTGCAGCATAAAATGAGCGAACTCGTGTGCGGCGACGATACGCCTCTCGGCGCGCGGCAGTTTTGAGTTGACAACGATGAAGTTACTGCGCAGCGAATGAAAAAAATAACCCTTCAGCGTGGTATAACGGTCGCTGAGCTTGAGCGTCGCGCCGCTCTGACGTATAAGAGCTACGGGGTCACGCGTGCCGTATTTATCGGCGACGCGCTCGACCTCGTCTTTTATATATTGATATGACAATGGAGCTTCCCTCCCGCGCCACCGCCCGCTGGAGCGGTCGGGTCAGATTTATTAGATTATCCACAATCTCAAATTGGTATTACGCATTCGGAGCGGTTCGCCCCTATTTGTTTATAAATTTATCCGGGCAGCCAAAAGTCGCCCCATATCTCCGCGTGATTCTTCAATTCCCGAAAAAACGGATTTATTTTTTCTTCGCGTATTTTTTTGCGTTTTCTTTAGATTCCAAATATAGCTGCTGCAGCTCCAGTAAAAACGCCAGTTTATCCTCGTCGGCGAGCCCTCCGCCCGCAAAGAGCGCCGCGCTGCGCTCAAGCAGCCGCCGCGCCTCCGTCTTGCCGCTCGAGCCATATTTAGAAGAAGCTTCGGTGATAAATTCTTCATCCTCGGTCAAAAGATAATTTACCTCGCAGCCCACCGCTGCTGCAAGGCGCGCATATACGCCCCGGTCGCGCGGGTATCGGCTGCCCGTTTCGTAATTGATTATCGTGCGTTTGGTGACGTCAGCGGCGGCGCCCAGCTCCTCCTGCGTTAAACCCGCGCAGAGCCGTGCCTGTTTCAGCTTCTCTCCAAATTTCAAATTATCCGCGCTCCTTACCCGTTATTTTCGCAATGATGAAACTATGTTTCACTATGCATCAACATTGTATAACGCCAAACGCGATTTGTCAAGTGAAATATAGAAAATTATTATAAGTATTTGAATTAATACTTATATCGATTATAAACCCGATAAAAATCCGCGCCAAAAGCTTGAACATATAGGTTTTAACGCGGATTATTTTTCATTAGCTATT
>DHAH01000150.1:0-178 GCA_002397345.1 Clostridiales bacterium UBA4959 | reverse complement strand
CGGATTATTTTTCATTAGCTATTGAATTTTAGTATAATAAACAGGGCGACCGCATACGCAAACGCTGTCGCCCTGTATTATATTTTAAAATTATCAACCGTTTAACGCCGCCAGCGCGATATGCTCGCACAGCTCGGCATAGCCAATACCGGCGACCGCAGCTTCCTGCGGGAGCAGG
>DHAH01000029.1:28648-28797 GCA_002397345.1 Clostridiales bacterium UBA4959 | reverse complement strand
TTGATGCGGTTTTCCTGATTCACCCGTGTCGCGCCGGGGTCATAGTCGATCGGTACGATATTAGCGCGCGGATCAACTTCGCGAATCCGGCGGATCATACCTTTCCCGACGATGTGGTTGGGCAGACAGCCGAAGGGCTGGGTGCAGAC
>DHAH01000029.1:27772-28478 GCA_002397345.1 Clostridiales bacterium UBA4959 | reverse complement strand
GCAGCCAGCCCTCGCCCATCTTGCTTCCGTGCCCGATAACGCCGTTGACCAGTCCTTTTTCATGTTCGTAAGTCGCGGGCGGCTTAAACTGCGGGTAAGGAGCGAGCGCCGCGATCATCACGCGCTCCATGCGGGTCAGATATCTGAACAGCGCGTCGACGACCATGTATTTAGCGCGGCTGCCGCCATAAAGCTTGATGTCCTCGAGCCTGTTGTCGACCTTGAACAATAAAAATCCCATTATACCGGGCACCATGACCTCGCAGCCCTGCGAGAATAGGAATTCTTCAAGATTGTTATTAGCAAGACTGGAATATTTCACGAAAATCTCGCCCACAATGCCGACTTTAGTCAGCTCGCGCCGCACCACAGGAATCCCGGCGAAATCACGTACAATCTCCGACAGGTTCGGGCCAAATTCATAAACGCGGTAGGCGCGGTTGCGCGCAAGCTGTCCCGACAATGTGTCGGTCCAGCGCGCCACCAGCGCGTCGGTTTCGCCCGCGTTTTTTTCATATGGCATCACTTGATTACGCAGCAGCATCATCATGTCGCCGTAAACAACCGCGGCGATCATCTTGCGGATCATCGGCAGCGTCTGTTTAAATCCGCTGCTGCTTTCAAGCTGCGACAGGTTGAGCGAAATTACCGGCACAAAACCATAACCCGACTTGATAAGCGCTTTGCGCAGCAGGTGGATATAATT
>DHAH01000029.1:24545-27551 GCA_002397345.1 Clostridiales bacterium UBA4959 | reverse complement strand
AGGGCGGGGTAGCAGGTGTCGTTATGTACGTTCCGCAGACCTTCGTCCACGACCGACCGGCTTTGATTGGTCAGCAGTTCGGTTTTATATCCTGAATTGATAAACACGTTCTGGATCAGCGTAAAATGGATGGGCGCCATGTTGGGAATCAGGATCGTGTGGGTTTTTTTCATCTCAAGCGTGAAATCGACGTTTCCGTCGCGGTTGAGGGTGACTTCGCGGTTATTTATAATTGTTTTTTTCATGATATTTATTAATTACAGGGGCGGCAACGTTTATGAACGCGGTCGCCCGTTTCGAAAATAATAATTTATTGTAAGCTGACGACGCGTGACCCGCTCCTGCGGGTGTAAATTATTCTGTCGCGGCAAATAGGCTGCGCAGCCTGATTTTCACCGCTCCCAGGTTGGTTATCTCGTCGATTTTAATTTGCGTGTAAATGCGTCCCTCATGTTCGAGGATAGAGCGCATTTCATCGGTGGTGATGGCGTCGACGCCGCATCCGAAGGAAACAAGCTGCACAATCTCCATATCAGGCTGCCCGGCGGCATATTTCGCCGCGGCGTAGAGCCGTGAGTGGTATGTCCACTGATTGAGCACTTTTACATTGAGTTTCGGTACGTTCGCGCTGACGGCGTCTTCGGTGACGACGACAGCGCCGCATGCGGTAATAATGCGGTTGATGCCGTGGTTTATCTCCGGGTCGATGTGGTACGGGCGTCCCGCCAGCACGATGATCTTCTTGCCACGCTCGCGCGCGGAGGCAATAAGCGTCTCACCGTATTTGCGGATATGCTCCATGTAAGCGTCGTATTCGCTGTATCCGGCTTTTACCGCACGAGATACCTCCGCGTCGGTGATGTCGGGGTAATATTTGCGCATCACTTCCGCGAATTTACGGTTGAAATCGTGCGGGCGGTGGATGCCGAGATAATCGTGGATGAAGGTGCAGCTCCGCAGTTCGGGTACGTTGGCGTTGATGACTTCTGGATAATACGCGACGACAGGGCAGTTGTAGTGGTTATCACCCGCGTCTTCGTCGAAATTATAGGTCAGACAGGGGTAAAAAATCGTCTTTACGCCTTGCGCGATGAGCCATTCTATATGTCCGTGGATCAGCTTGGCAGGGAAGCAGACCGTATCGGAAGGAATTGTGAGCTGCCCGCTCAGGTAGAGTTTACGGTTGGAGGTGGGGGACACAATAACCTCAAAGCCCAATCTGGATAAGATTGTATGCCAGAAGGGGAGCAGCTCATACATGTTCAATCCCAGCGGTATGCCGATTTTACCGCGCCGGGGGACGACTTTTTTATTTTCGTGCCGCGCGCGTTTTGCATCGTCGGAAACGTTTGCGGGCGACATATATTTGCCGAGCAGTCCGAGTTTGTATTCAAACATATCGTCGTGATGCTGTTCATCGGTGTTCCCGCCGCCCGCGACTGGCCGGTCACAGCGGTTGCCGCCGATGAATTTTCCGCTCGTGCGTTCGCTGCCGCCGAAGGTGTTGACTGTCAGTTGGCAGTTATTACCGCATAGACCGCAGGAAACGGCTTTAACTTTATGCGTAAAATGTTCCAGCTCTTCGGCGGTTATAATTTGTGATTTACGAGATGTTATATTCGATTGTGCAGCGCTGTTAGCGTTATCAATACCGCAACCGCTCTTAGCGGCTGCATATAATGCCGCTCCGTACGCGCCCATCAGTCCCGCGATGTCGGGGCGCACCACGTCGCGCCTGATCTCCTGTTCGAAAGCGCGAAGCACCGCGTCATTATAGAATGTGCCGCCCTGAACAACGATATTTTTTCCCATCACCTCGTCGATTGTAGCGGTTGAAACGCGGATAACCTTATACAACGCGTTTTTTACGACCGAAATCGACAGCCCCGCCGAGATATTGTTAATCGACGCGCCGTCCTTTTGCGACTGCTTGACCGATGAGTTCATAAACACCGTGCACCGCGAGCCAAGATCAACCGGTCGGTCAGCCATCAGCCCGAGGTTCGCGAAATCCGCCACAGAATAGCCTAACGCGCCTGCAAAAGTCTGCAAAAACGAACCGCAGCCCGACGAACAAGCCTCGTTCAGGAAGATATTGTCGATTGCGCCGTTCCGTATTTTGAAGCATTTAATATCCTGTCCGCCAATGTCGATGATGAAGTCGACGCCGGGTAGGAATTTTTTTGCCGCGGTAAAGTGCGCGATGGTTTCGACCACGCCATAATCAAATTTAAAAGCGTTTTTAATTATCTCCTCACCGTAACCGGTTACGGCGCAGGAAAGAAGCGTTATGTTAGGGAATGAAGCGTATATATCCGCTAAAAATTCATGTACAAGCCGCACGGGATTTCCCGAATTTGGTTTATAATCGGTATGTAATATTGCGCCGTCCGCGTCGGTTAATACAACCTTGACCGTAGTAGAACCGGCGTCGACACCAAGAAACGCACCGCCGGAATATGCGGAGGGCGATAGATTGTGCGCAACTTTTGCCCGCACGTGACGCTCGGTGAAGGCGCTGTATTCATCCCGCGAATTAAAAAGCCGGCGCGCGGAAAGATAACCCGAAGACGCGTTTTTCGGCGATTTGATCGCGTTTTGCAGCTCGTCCAGTGTTACGCCTTCGCCCGACGCGAGTTCCGCCGCTCCGGCAGCGACATAATAAAGCGAGTTATCGGGGCAGATACCTTTGATATTAAGTGTCTTATCAAAACTGCGGCGCAGTTCCGAAAAAAATGTCAGCGGTCCGCCCAGATATACGACATTACCTTCAATACGCCGCCCTTGCGCCAGTCCCGCGATGGTTTGGTTGACAACAGCGTAAAAAATACTCGCCGCTATGTCAGGTATGCGCGCGCCCTGATTGAGCAGCGGCTGTATGTCGGATTTGGCAAAAACACCGCAGCGGCTTGCAACGGTGTAAATCTTCTCATGCGCGGCGGCTTCGTCGTTAAGCTTGTCCGGCGTGATGCCGAGCAGCGTCGCCATCTGGTCGATGAACGCGCC
>DHAH01000029.1:17972-24377 GCA_002397345.1 Clostridiales bacterium UBA4959 | reverse complement strand
CGAGCCGTTCATGCGTACCTCCATGCCCTCGCCGGATTTTCCGTCAGTGAGGAAGAGTATTTTCGCGTCCTCGCCGCCCAGTTCGATCACAACATCCGTACCGGGATTGAGGCGCAGCGTCGCGACGCGCGTTGCATAAACCTCCTGCGCGAAGGGAACGCCGACATGCTCGGCAAAGCCCATGCCTGCCGAGCCGGAAACACATACCTCTAAACGTTCGCCCGGATCGATGTTAAGTTCGCGTCCCAGCCTGTCGAGCAGCGCTGAGATCTTTTCGGTGATGGCGGAAAAATGACGTTCATAAGATTTATATATGATATTTTTGTTTTTATCGTTGTCGAGTACGACGCACTTCAGCGTAGTCGAGCCGACGTCAAGCCCTATTTTCATAAAATTATTATAACAATATATTATGAATTTTTAAATCTTAATTATTAAACCTACAAAAACTTAATTATTAAAACTATTTTTTGCTAATCAATTTATACAGCTCTAAACTGATGAGCATCACAGACGGTATCGCCGCAATTCCGCCCCAAACAAGCGCATTAGGGGGCAAAACGACCCCGAACAATGCTCCGAACGGCGTAACGAGCGCGCAGCAGGTCATAAACGCGCCGATTATAACAAGCGTGAGCATGTAAACGCCGTTGATTCTGATGTTGGGTACGAGAAGGCTGCGTTCTTTGATAACTTCGCTCAGCGTCACAAGTTGTGTTAACAGGAAGCTGAAAAACACCGCCGAGGAACGTACCGCCATATCGGTTATGATGAGATTATCTTCAAGAAGCTGCATCATAAGCACTGTAACCGCTGCCCAGAACAACCCGAAGATCACCGATTGTGGGTTTGATAAAAAGGGATGCCGCAGTTTTGCTTCCGTATCCTCATGCTGTGATAAAATATCACTCGACGGACGCTCGAATGCGATTATGAGGATCGCGGCGAAGTCAACGATAAGCCCGCAGATTAAAATTTGCGCGGGGGAGAGCATAACCTCGCCTGTCAGCACCGAATAAAACACTAAAAACAGCCGTGCGAATTGCGAGGTTATCATGTATTTCGTCATGCGCAGCAGGTTGAGGTAAATAACTTTTGAACGCCTGATGGCTTCGACGATTGCGTTAAATCCGCCGCCCCCGGAGTGGTCGGCTTCGGATACAATCACGTCGGAAACGAATTTCAACGCTTCGCCGCCCGCCGTACGGCGCTCCGACGATTTGGAAAACACGGGAATATCGCGGCTGAGCAGCTCGATACCGCCCCTGCCCGCTTTATCGGAAATTGTTACGCTCTGCGCCAGTCCCACATCTGCTTCTTTCAACAGGATAATTTCGTCCAGCTCGTGACCGAGCACACCCACGACCTCGCCCGATTCACGCAGATAACGCAGTAACAAGCGTTTTTGCGTTATATTCAGCCCTTCGTATAACTTATAAATCGGCAGGTTCGCGCGGATGAGCCCCTCCTTCATCGCGCTGAGCTGTGCGGAGGTAATAATCTCGCTCTCGTCGCCGATGATGCCCACCGCTCCCGCGAGATAACGGTTGCTGTTATCGGAGCTGCTGCAAAGCATGATAATTTTTATGCCCGCCGCCCGGCACTTGGCGACTTCCATCGCCGCACCCCGCAGCATCGGTTCGCGTATATGTAAAAATCCCTCGAAGGTGAGATCGGTCTGACAGCTTATAATACGGCGAAGGTTGTTATAGACGGTGGTTTTTGTGGCAACCGCCACAACGCGGAAGGCTTCTTTTACCGCCAGCGACGCGGCGATACGCAGATCAGCAGCGTTCTCGGGAGTAAGGGGAACAATAAACCCGTTTTCGTTTATATACCGGCAGCGGTTTATAATATCGTCGGGCGTACCGCGCATAACGGCGACATAGCTGCCGGAGTAATTGACAAGCGTGGTGTCAAACGCGCTGATACCGCCCGGCGTCTCTCCGCCCGCGGACAGATGTTCGACAATGGGATAGGTACGCTCAAGCTCTACATTATATAACGAAAGCTTTTCGGCAGCGCTGATAATAGCTTCTTCTTCGGATGTGTATATATTGTCAAAACGCTGATTATTAGCCGCAAGCAGTCTGCCGCCATATAAACCGGTTGAAATCAGCGCGTATTTAACGGTCTGCGCGCATTCGCCGCCGATCGGGGCGTTGTTGTCGCCGCCCCAGATCCTGCCGTGCGCCCAGACGCGTTCCAAACGCATATCGCGCACCGAAAAGGTGCCTTCGCGCGGTACGATCAGGCAGGTCAGACGCTTGATCGTCTCCAGCCGCGCGGTATTTTTAATCAGCGCGCCCGCGTTGATATCGCGGTACTTGCGCAGAGCGCCAAACACGCCGACGGCGATTACAATATAACCGAACGCGGTATAAAATTCGCTCATTGACGCCACAGCCAGCGACAGACCGGTCATGAAAATTTCAAACAGACTGCGCCCGCTTTTTGCCAAAACAAGATCCAGCCCGGTGACGAGAAAAATCGCCGCGCTCATGCACAGGCTCCAGAACCGGCAATATTTTTTCAACGTCGTCATCACCGTGAGTTTTTCATGCGACACGACAGGCTGATTTTTATGCAGCGCGCAGACAAGTGTGTCGCCGCCTGTGGAGCAGACGACAGCCTTTGCCGTTCCGGCGGTCAAAATAGTCGAGGCGAACACCATATTTTTTTGACCCGACGGTTCCAGCTCGTGATATTCAAGAAAGGCGGCGTCCTTCGGAGCTGCTTTAATCGCGCCCGTCAGGTTGACTTCCAGCGCGGTCAAACCGTCGGAGGATAGCAGGCGCGCGTCGGCAGGCACAATGTCGCCGGCGGACAGGAACAGCACATCGCCGGGGACAAGCTCCTCACCGCGTACCATGAACAGCTTGCCGCCGCGCATTACTTTAGCGGTCGGAAGCGCATGCGAGCCGTTCCGCTCGAGCACACGCTGCGCTTTAACATAAGCAAACACAGCGGCGGCATAATAGAACGCGAGGATCGCCAGTAGCACTAAAGACGTGGTTAGATGCTCGAATATCGCCGCTATAATAGCGGTGAAAACAAGCAGGAGCGCGGTTATATCAGTCAGCATATGCCGCAGATACAACGAAAAAGAGCCGCGCGGGACGGGATAAACTTCATTGCGTCCGTATTTTTTAGAGCGCGCCAAAGCCTCCTCGCGCGTCAGTCCGACGTCAGGGTCGGTGCCGAGCATGGCGCAAAGCTGTGGTATGCTTTTGTCGTACCATTTAAGTTTCATAATAATTTTACAGGAAGACGTTTATTGCTCTTTCTTTTACGCGAAAAGAAAGAACCAAAGAAAGCGCCGGAACTCCCTCTTGGTGCTTACTTTGTTTACTTAGTGAATATTTAAAAAATCCCCATATCTGCGGGGGCTTGGGGGTGGTCTTACCACCCCCAACGTATCCCCGTCCCCCGTATCTCCGTATCCCCGTCAAACGCAGTCGATTTTTAATTCGGCGCCGTCGCTGTCGAGGGAAATGACCGCGATTTTATGCTCGTAATCGGCGACGATACGGGACGCGATAACATCCTCCACATTGCGCTGTATATAGCGGCGCATGTTGCGCGCGCCGTATTTGCGTGAGAAAGACGCTTTCGCGATATAATCCGCAGCCGCGTCGGTATAGCCCAATTTTATACTGTGCTCGTCCATCGCTTTTTTAAGTTCGTTCAGCATCAGTTTTGCAATTTCGGCGAAGTCGCGCTCGTCAAGCTGGCGGAAAGTCACAATCTCGTCCACGCGGTTGATAAACTCCGGGCGCAGGAAATCGGACAGCGCCTTCTCGGTGCGGTTCGCGTTGAGCTGGCTCTGATCGGAGGTGCCGAAGCCCGCGGTGTTCATGTTAAGGTTCGAGCCGGCGTTGGTCGTCATAACGATAACGGTGTTTTCGAAATTGACAGTTTTGCCATGCGCGTCGGTGATGCGCCCGTCGTCAAGGATTTGCAGCAGGATGTTCAGCACATCGGGGTGCGCCTTTTCGATTTCGTCAAAAAGCACGACAGAATAGGGCTTGCGGCGTATTTTTTCGGTGAGCTGCCCCGCCTCGTCATAACCCCAATAACCCGGAGGTGAGCCGATAATACGGCTTACCGAGTGCTTTTCCATAAATTCTGACATATCCAGCCGGATCAATGTTTCGGGCGAGTCGAATAGCATCGAAGCCAGCGTTTTAACCAGCTCGGTTTTACCCACGCCTGTCGGACCGGCGAAGATGAACGAAACCGGCTTGCGTTTATACGATACGCCCGCGCGATTGCGCTTGATAGCGCGCGCCACAGCCGAAACCGCTTCGTCCTGCCCGATTATATGCTCTTTAAGCTGCGATTCCAGCTTGTCCACGCGCTTAAACTCATTTTCGGTGATGTTTGCGGCGGGGATACCCGTCCAAATCTCGATCACCTTCGCAAGATCAGCGGTAGTCAGCTCGATTGACCGGCGCTCCGCTTCGTAATTATCGATCTGTTCCTGCTTGCCCAGTTTGCGGACTTTTAAATCGGCGAGTAGCTGATATTTATGCTCCTGCGCGCGGGTGTCGCCCTCATCCAGCGCGGTCAACGCTTCTTCGTCGGTTTTGAGCTTATCCAGCGTGACGCGCGCTTCTTCCAGTTTGCCTATTACAGGCGAGTTCAGCGCGCGGTAAGCGGACGCTTCGTCGAGCAGGTCGATCGCCTTGTCGGGCAGGAAGCGATCGGTTATATAACGCTCGGACAGTGTGACCGCGCGGTTTATAACCTCGTCGGGGATGCGGATGCCGTGGAAATCTTCATAATACTTTTTAATTCCGAGCAGAATGCCTACCGAATCTTCGATCGACGGCTCCTCGATGATAATCGGCTGGAAACGGCGCTCGAGCGCGGCGTCTTTTTCGATATATTTACGGTATTCCGCAAGCGTCGTCGCGCCGATGACCTGTATATCGCCGCGCGACAGCGCGGGCTTGAGGATGTTGGCGGCATTCATGCTGCCCTCGGCGTCGCCTGCGCCAGCGATGCTGTGCACCTCGTCGATGACAAGGATTACATTGCCCAGCGTCCTGACCTCGTCGATAAGACCCTTCATGCGCGTCTCAAACTGACCGCGGAACTGCGTTCCGGCGACGATTGCCGTCATATCGACAAGATGTACTTCTTTGCCGCGCAACTTATACGGAACATCCCCGGCGACTATCTTTTGGGCGAGCGATTCGGCGATAGCGGTTTTACCCACGCCCGGCTCGCCGATAAGACAGGGGTTGTTCTTTTGGCGTCGGCACAGGATCTGTATCAGGCGCGACAGTTCGCGCTCGCGTCCGACAATATTGTCAAGCTTGCCGTCGGCGGCTTTGCGCGTCAGGTCCATGCAATATGAACCTAAATACTTCTTTTTAGGCTCGCCGCGCTCTTTTGTGTTTGTGCCGCTCTGCGGCGGCTGACTGCCGCCCGGGCGGTTATCGCCCGTGTGGTCTTTATTGTCGCCCGTATTACTCACGCTGTCGCGCGGCTGCGAATTGCGCCGCTCGATTTCGGCGATGCCGCTGCCAAGCTGTCCGAAGAGCTTTTTAATATCGATGGGAGGGGCTTTGCCCGTCTCAATATCCGACGCTTCGTTGTCGGGCAGGGAATCGAGGTCAAACTCGGGGCTCATCTGGTCGATATCTTCTTCGGAAAGACCCAAATCGCGGATGATCTGTTCAACCTGCGGGATTTTTATCTCACGCGCGCATTTAAGGCAGATTCCTTCGGTTGTGACCTTGGAGTTTTCGACTTTATTAATATATACCACGGGCGGCCGTTTATGGCAGATAGAACATAATTCCATTTTAAATCCTTGTTATTATATAACTTATGTTTTTTTGAACACAATTCAAACTTTTCGGTCGGAATCGTAAATTTGCCCCATTTTATTACTTATGCAGCAGGGGTATTTCGAGCAGTGTGAGCGGATTGTACTGGCAGAGCCAGCTCGCGACGAGCGTATCGGACATGGTGGTCGGCGAGAACAGGTTGGGCAGCACTTGTGTGAGGAAAGGCATCGCGGCGGAAAGTATAAATACTATCACCCACGCGTATATAGCGCCGCAGAGCAGCCCGAGCGCCAGTCCGCCGGTACGGTTGAGCGCCGATAATACCGACAGCTTAAAGATCATATCGAGCACCATGGTTATGATTGTCAGACCCAATGCGATACCCAAAAACAACAGGATAAACGCCAGCGCGTCGGAAATCATCTCCACAGCCGGCTCGGCTAAAAAGTTTGCCAGCGCCGTCGTCGCGTCGGGAGAGGCGGACGCGGTGGCTTGAGCGGCGACGGTATCCGCGCCATAGCGTTTAAGCAGACCGGCGAAAGCGTCGGGCATATCCAAAAACAAGCGCGGAAGCGTGTCACGTCCGTTTGACGAGGGACCGAGG
>DHAH01000029.1:14369-17801 GCA_002397345.1 Clostridiales bacterium UBA4959 | reverse complement strand
CCGTTTGACGAGGGACCGAGGAGCAGCTTGATCGTCTGCGCGACAGGGTCGGTAATGCGTTCCTCAAGATACGCGGAGCGTAAGTAAAGCGACAGCGACGGCGTAAAATACCACGCGCCGAAGCCCGCCGTAATCACGGTTACAATACTCATCAGCGTGCGGATGAACCCGCGCCTGACACCACTTATGGCGCACAGCGCTATCACCGCGATCAATACTATATCAATGGCAAGCGGCATTGTGGTTTACCTCTTTTTGAAAATAGATGTTTCAAATTAATTCAGATATTTAAAAAAGCAGAAGGGCATATTACCCCGCGCTCCCGGTTTCGGCTGTTTCCCCAATATCATATACAATGGCACCGTCCGTGCCGCACATCACCAGTTTGCCGTCGGAATAGACGAGCAGACTGCGCGGATCGGATTCGGTCGGAATTTTTGTGAAGGTATTGTCGCCGGGGCGTATGATGCGCAGAGCGCCGGGGGTTTGGAAATAATAATGCGTCGTGTCAGAAGCGGTGCAAATGATCCTGCCGTCGAGCGTCGCGCTGCCCAGAGCGGTGCCGCTGCTGTCCCAAAAACGGATGATTTTTTCGTTGCCCAGCACGTTTTTATTAAACGCAAGCATCGTGAAGTTTTCGCTCATGCCGTAGGTCACGGGTATTTCGCCGCTGAAATTATAGCGGTTTACCTCGAAGCCTTCGGCATTATAGAACACGACGCAGTTATCGCACAGCACCGCGAATCCGCCCGCCGCGCTATAACACGCCTTCACGGGCATCGAGCCTTGCAGCGTTATAGTGGTGGACGCCGCCTCCGCGCCGGGCGCTATAGTCATTATCTCCGTACACCAATCGCCGCCGGCGTCATATGCCGAAAGCACAAGCACTTCGCCTCCGTCGCGCCGCATACTGACGTCCATGATATGTTTGTCTTTTAAAATACGGTTTACCAGCTTGAACGACGAATCGTAAACGAAAACCGCGCCTTTATAATCGTCGGTGCGGGTCGCGATGGCGTAATAACCGTTGTCCGCGACCGACGCGCCTGTTATCTGATGGTCAAGATGCTGGGTGTCGAGTATGGAAAATGTGTTGAACAGGCTGTAAACGTTGTTTGTTACGCTTGTGTCATAAACGAGTATATAACGATCCGACGCGGTGACAATGGGTTTGGTCATCGATATATTTTCGCTCATCTCCGTGACGCCCGACATGCCGTAGATATACAGCGAGCTGGGCGAGGTGACGACAAGATCGCCCTTGAACAGCGCCCAGGACGAGTCCGACCCGGCGGCGTAATTGATTTTATTGAATTCACTCGTATATTTAGTTGAGTTTATGTCAAAATCACGCAGCATATACCTGAAATTTTCGACGGTTATATCGTCGCGGTAGATTGTCACCATACCGATGCAAAAAGCGGTGAGCGCGATAATCACCATTACTTTAATAATTTTATATCGGTTCGACAGCGCCAGATAGTATTTATTGGTTATGTCAACTTCCCGGATCGGGGCGGTTTCACGCGGCGGAATCGCGGGTATTGTTCCGGCGGGGACGGCGCGCCGCGCCTGTAAAGGAGAGGTTTTACCGTTTGGGTGAGCGTTCATGTTTTGGGAGGGACGGGACTTGCGCCCCGGCGGCGGTTTATTTTGCAAGACGCACACCTCCTTTTTAACACGGGCGACTGTGCCCACTACATATTATAAAATACGTCCCACAGATACAGCCCTTCGGGCGGTGCGGTGAATCCGGCTTTCGTACGGTCGCGCGATGCGATAATTTCGCTGATAGGAAAGTTTATACGTTCACACGAGAAGTCAATGAGCGTACCGACGATGATGCGTACCATGTTGTAAAGAAAACCGTCGGCGGCAATGGCGATGGTAATAAGCTCACCCTCGCGCTTAACGCGGCACATCGAAACAGTCCGCACAGTGTCGGTCACACTCGAACCCGCCGCCATGAACGCCGCGAAATCGTGCCGCCCGACGAACTGTTCCGCCGCGTAATCCATATAAGTTGTGTCAAAATTGCCCGCGGAACGGTAAACGCGCCCCTCTAAAAACGGGTCGCGGATGCGCGAGTCGAGTATGAGATAATGGTATTCTTTGCCTGCGGCTGAATAGCGCGGGTGAAAGCTGTCGTCAACAACGCGCGCGGATCGCACCGCAATGTCGTCGGGCAGAAAGTGATTCAGTATCTCCGGTACGCGCTCGGTCGGAAGGCAGCCGCAGCGTTCGCCCTCGACGGTGCAATAAAAGCTCCGCGCGTGAACGCCGCTGTCGGTGCGGCTGCACCCCGTCAGCTTGAGGGAGCAGCCGAAGGCTTGTTCCGCCGCAGCCTGAACGGTTTTTTGGATGGATACGCCGTTCGGCTGCACCTGAAATCCGCAATAATTTGTACCAAGAAACGACAGTTCCAATAATAGTTTCATATCATTGCAAAAGCCGGTGTGTTCGACGACACGTTTATCGGCGTTTTCATATTGTCAGCCACGGCACATATATATTCGTCGCCACCACAACGGCGCAGAATAATGCGAAGGTACCTACCGCGACGAAATCGCGCGGCGCAAGTCGCAATATAGTCATGCGAGTGCGGCCCTCGCCGCCGCGGTAGCAGCGGCATTCCATAGCCACCGCAAGCTCGTCCGCGCGCCGGAAAGCGGATACAAACAGGGGGATCAGTATAGGGATCAGCGCCTTGGCGCGCTGGAGCAGCCCGCCGGTGGTAAAATCCACGCCGCGCGCCTTTTGGGCGTTCATGATTTTATCGGTTTCCTCAATCAGCGTAGGGATAAACCGCAGCGCGATTGTCATCATCATCGCGAATTCGTGAACCGGCATTTTTATCTTTTTAAGCGGCCCCAGCAGCCGTTCGATGCCGTCGGTCAGCGCGATCGGCGAGGTGGTGTAGGTCAGCAGCACCGATGTACCGAGCAGCAGCAGCACCACGCGCAATACCATCAGCACCGCGTAGAGAATGCCCTCATAATAAATCTTTATAAACCCGAAATTCACCAGCGGCTTTTCGCCGGTCGTCCAGAATACGTTTATCACGGCGGTGAAAGCGATGATGAAAATCAGCGGCTTTAATCCGCGCATTATAACGGAAAACGGTATTTTCGACAGCATGATAAGCGCCAGCGTGAACAGGGTGATGACTAAAAAACCCGCGGCGCCTTTTGCTATAAAGATTATAACAATATAAAAAATTGTCAGAACAAGCTTAACGCGCGGGTCGAGCTTGTGCAGCGGCGAATCGCCGGGAAAATATTGACCAAGAGTGATGTCCTTCAGCAAGTCCCGCCGCTCCTTTTTGAGTTAGAATTGGAATTGTGCGATGATAGCGTATTACTTAACGTTTTTTCTTCGTCAGAATGTTTACTGCCGGCGGATTGCCGGATTTTTTGTTCGATTATCGTTTTT
>DHAH01000029.1:10817-14208 GCA_002397345.1 Clostridiales bacterium UBA4959 | reverse complement strand
AAAAACGTCGGCGTCAACGTCGGCTCCGCGCGCTCGCAGGGCAAGCATCAGCCGCGTTATCTGCGGTATATCAAGCCCTATGTCGGTCAGCCGCTCGGTCTGCGCGAATACTTCGTTACATGCGCCCGTCATGTGGATGCGCCCGCTTTTCATAACGATCAGACGGTCGCAGAAGCGCGCCATGTCCTCCATGCTGTGGCTTACAATCACCACCGACGAGCGTCTGCGCCGCTGATACGACCACACGCCGCCCAATATCTCTTCGCGCCCCATGGGGTCAAGCCCCGCGGCAGGCTCGTCGAGCACCAGAACCTCCGGTTCCATCGCGATTACGCCCGCGATAGCGACGCGCCGCTTTTGCCCGCCTGACAGCTCGAAGGGCGAAGCCTCGAGCAGCTTATCGTCCAGCCCCACAAAATTCATCGCTTCGCGCACGCGGCGGTCAATTTCGTCCTCGGACAATCCCATGTTTTTCGGTCCGAACGCTATATCGCGGTAGACGGTTTCTTCAAATAACTGATATTCGGGGTATTGGAACACCAATCCGACTTTAAAGCGCACATCGCGGATTTTCGACGATTCTGCCCAAATGTCGCGTCCGTCGAGCAATACCTGACCGGCGTTCGGCTTGATAAGTCCGTTGAAAAGCTGCACCATCGTCGATTTGCCGGAGCCGGTGTGTCCGATCACGCCCGTGATCGCGCCGGCTGCGACGCCGACGTTGATATCTGAGAGAGCTTCGCTGCGGAACGGCGTGCCTTCGCCGTAAACGAATGACACATTTTTAAGTTCGATTATATTTTTACTTGGTGTTTCAATCACTTTATTAATTTGCGGAGAATGTCCGCGCCCTCCTCCTCGGATAATATGCCGCGGGGCAGGGGAGAGCCGTCGGGCATAGTCACGCCGTCGAGCGACAGCTCATACAGCAGTTCGGTGACCTGCGGCACATCCAGTCCCACGCTTTGAAGCTCGGGCACGTGGCTGAACACCTCGCGCGGCGTACCGTCGAAGAATACAACGCCGTCGTCCATTACAATCACGCGGTCGGCGCGAACCGCTTCATCCATGTTGTGCGTGATGTGCAATACCGTGATGCCCCTCTCGCGGTTGAGTGAAATAATGGTGTCCATAACTTCCTTGCGCCCCGAGGGGTCGAGCATCGCCGTCGATTCGTCGAATACGATACAGTCGGGCAGCATGGCGATGATGCCCGCGATGGCAATGCGCTGTTTTTGACCGCCCGAGAGCTGGTGCGGCGAGTGGCGCGCGAAAGCGCTCATACCGACAATCGAGAGCGCCTCATCCACGCGGCGGCGTATCTCGGGGGGCGGCACGCCCAGATTTTCCGGCCCGAACGCGACGTCCTCCTCGACAATCGTTGCCACCAGCTGGTTATCGGGGTTTTGGAACACCATGCCGATGGAGCGCCGGACAGCGAACACATCGTCCTCGATCATATTGGGATCGGTGATATCGCGGCCGTCGATATAAACTTTACCCGAGGTGGGTATAAGGATGAGGTTGAGCAGTTTTGCCAGCGTCGACTTACCCGAGCCGTTGTGACCGAGTATGGCGACGAAATCGCCTCGTCCGATCTCAAGGTTGACATTTTTTAAAACTTTATGTTCGCGGTGAGGTCCGCCCTCCTCGGTCAGATCATAAGAGAAGCAGAGGTTTTCAGTTTTGATGAAAGGATTTATCATTTTTTATCTTGCGAGATCGATCACCCGCAGCCCGTTATTCTTTATAATATCCGATTAAACAATATTTTCGGAGATGAATTTTTTAATTTGTTACATTCACTTTTTCCAACGCGGTTTAAGCCAGCCACATTGCGGCGCCGCCGCAGGGGAGTACGCCGCCGGTCTGCGTCACGCGCAGCCCCAGCTCGTCCGCCGTAACCTTGCCTCCGAAGCGGGGGACAAGCTCGCAGCCCAGCATATAGGCGATCGCGGAGGGCGACAGCCCCGCTGTATATGAGCTGACCAGAAAGAACAGCGGCTTGTCCGACAGCAGCGCGGCGGTTTTTGAAATCAATCCGCCGATGTTTTCTTCCAGCTTCCACATCTCGCCGGACGGCCCGCGCCCGTATGAGGGCGGGTCCATTATCACCGCGTCATAGGTATTGCCCCGGCGCGCCTCACGCTCCACGAATTTTACGCAGTCATCGACTATATAGCGAATTTTAGCGCTGTTCAACTTCGATAATTCAGCGTTTTCATGTGCCCGTGAGACCATGTTCTTCGCCGCGTCCACATGACAGACCTCCGCTCCGGCAGAAGCGGCTGCAACCGTAGCGCCGCCGGTATAGGCGAACAGGTTGAGCACTTTTACTGTCCGGTCAGCGCCGCTTAAAAGCGGCATGAAACGCTCCCAGTTCGCCGCCTGTTCGGGGAACAGGCCGGTGTGTTTGAACCCCATCGGTTTTACCGCGAAGTTTAACGCGCCATAACTGAGGTTCCACTCGTCGGGCAGTTTGTTAGCGTTCCAGCTTCCGCCGCCCGAGCGGCTGCGCGTATAAATTGCGTCGGGCGACTTCCACAACGGATGCGCGCGCCGTCCGTTCCAAAGCACCTGCGGGTCGGGACGCACCAATATATATTTGCCCCAGCGCTCCAGCCGTTCGCCGTCGGAACAGTCGAGCAGCTCGTAATCACGCCATTTGTCTGCTATTATCATTATTTATAAAACGGGACGCTGCCGTCAATCTGACGGGGGGCGTCATCCCCTGCAAAAACATTTTTCATAACATCAATTTTATCGCTGTTTCAAGCTCGCGCGACAGAGCGATAAGCTCGTCTTCGACCTCGCCTTCAAGCATGATGCGGATCAGCGCTTCCGTTCCCGACGGCCGCAATACCAGCCGGCCGGAATCGCCCAGTTGTGCCGAAACGCGCTCCGCGCAGCGTGCGACGGCATCGGAGGAGATGAGCGCCCTTTTTTCATCGGGCGTCATCGAGGTATGCACACGCACGTTTACCGATATCTGCGGCAGCGGCTTCATCACCGAAAACAGCTCCGACATTTTTTCATCGGGATAGCTCGCGAGCAGACTTAAACTTTTCGCTGCGGTTATCTGCCCGTCTCCGGTGGTGGCGTAGTCGGTAAGGATAATATGCCCCGATTGTTCGCCGCCTATCGAATATCCGCCGCGCAGCAGTTCTTCAAGTACATAACGGTCGCCCACATCGGTTACGGCAACGTTAAAACCGTACTTTTTCGCTGTTTTGTGGAATCCGAGGTTGGTGAGCTTTGTCACAACAGCGGTGTTGCCCGCCAGTTTGCCTTCGCGTTTAAACTCGACGGCAAGACGCGCGATGATCATATCGCCGTCGATAATACGGCCGCTTTCATCGGAGAACAGACAGCGGTCGGCGTCACCGTCAAA
>DHAH01000029.1:8205-10631 GCA_002397345.1 Clostridiales bacterium UBA4959 | reverse complement strand
CGGTCGGCGTCACCGTCAAAAGCGATGCCGAGGTCATAACCGCCGCGTACAACCATGTCGCACAGTTTATTCATCTGTGTAGAGCCGCAGTTGTCGTTGATGTTGATCCCGTCTGGATCATAAGCGATAAAATCGGCATGCCAGCCATAGATGTTCGGGGGCGAAAAGATCGCTTTAGAGGTTGCGCTCGCCGATCCGTTGGAAAGATCGAAAAGTATACGCTTTTTTACTTGTTTTGCGGGTTTTACCTCTGATAAAATCGTGGCGACGTGTTCTATATAATCGTCAAGCCGCACGCCTACGGCATGGACGCGCCCGATCCCGCGCGTCGGCGGCGAGAGCGGCACTTCGCCCAAAATCATGCCCTCGAGCTGTTCCTCGGTATCATCGGACAGCTTATGTCCGCCCGGACCGAATACCTTCAGCCCGTTATATTCGCTGGGGTTGTGCGACGCCGAAATCATAACGCCTGCGTCGGCACCGAGCTTCACTGTCAAAAACGCGACTGCCGGAGTCGGTACGACGCCGGCAAGCGAAACATCGCTGCCCGCCGCGCACAAGCCCGCGGTTATCGCCGCCTCGAACATGTCGCCCGACAGCCGCGTGTCTTTGCCTATTATAACATTCGGTTTTGAACCTTTGGCATCGTAAAGCTTTTCCGCCAGCGATAATCCAAGCCTGAACGCGCAATCGGCGGTCAGCTCCTCGCCCGCGACGCCGCGGATACCATCAGTTCCGAATAATCTTCCCATTACTGCGACCACGCTCCTTCGCTGCATAAAACTGTAATAAAGATTGCGTGGTTTCTTATTACATAATTCGCGTTTTGTCTTTTGTTATTTACGGTTTTCAAACTTTCACCAAATTAATCTAATTTAATCTGACCGTCGTCCGGATCTGCGGGAGCGGCAGCCGTGAAATCAGCGGTTATCGGAGCCGGGTTGTATTCTATACCCAAATGTTCATACGCCAGCCGCGTCGCACAGCGTCCGCGCGGAGTACGCGACAGGAACCCGATCTGCATCAGATACGGCTCGTATACATCCTCGATAGTCACCGATTCTTCGCCGACTGTGGCGGCAAGCGTATCCAGCCCCACCGGACCGCCGCCGTAAAACTTAATTATTACCTCGAGCATCCGCCGATCGACGCTGTCCAGCCCCAGTTTATCTATCTCCAGCCGCCCGAGCGCGAAATCGGCGATTTTGCGGTCGATTTTGCCGTCTCCGACGATCTGCGCGAAGTCGCGCACACGCTTGAGCAGCCGGTTAGCCACACGCGGTGTGCCGCGCGAGCGCGCCGCCAGTTCACGCGCGCCGTATTCGTCAATTTCGATACCGAGTATGCCTGCGCTGCGCGTTATTATCAGCGCCAATTCATCGTGCGTATAAAGTTCGAGCTTCAGGATCACGCCGAACCGGTCGCGCAGGGGGGTGGAGAGCTGTCCGGCGCGCGTTGTCGCGCCGATGAGCGTGAAGTGTGACAGCGACAGCGGGATGCTGCGCGCCGCCGGTCCTTTGCCGATAATGAGATCGACGACATAATCTTCCATCGCGGGATATAGTATTTCCTCGACCGAGCGCTGGAGGCGGTGCACCTCGTCTATGAACATTATATCGCCCTGCGCCAGATTTGTGAGCAGCGCGACAAGATCGCCGGGCTTTTCAACCGCGGGACCCGATGTGACACGGATAGCGCTGCCCATCTCGTTTGCGATTATTGACGCAAGCGTAGTCTTGCCCAGTCCCGGAGGGCCGTAGAGCAGCACATGGTCGAGTACTTCGCCGCGTTTTTTAGCGGCATCGATGAAGATTTTTAAATTTTCTTTCGCCTTGGTCTGCCCGACATATTCGTCAAGTGTGCGCGGACGCAGGCTCAGCTCCGACGCGGCGTCCTCCTCGGTCATCGCGGAGGACACGACGCGCGCTTCGTAATCGTATTCGTTATCTTTCATAAGTTAATGTTGCAGGGCGTAACACCATCATCGCGCCGTTCAATTTTTTATCAATTTTTTGAGCGCGTCGCGTATGAGCGTTTCAAGTCCCGCCGACGCGTCGGCGCCCTGCAGTGCCCATATCGCTTCGGCGCGCGTATAACCGAGCACCAGCAGCGCGTTCTGCGCTTCGCCGAGCGTTCCGCCCGAGGGCGCGCTGTCATTCGTGCCGGTATATATATCAGCTGCCTGCGACGCGTCAAACTGTTTGGCAAGCTTATCGCGCAGCTCGAGTATAATCCGCGCGGAGGTTTTTGCGCCGACGCCGGGCGCTTTGGAGAGCGCCTTCGCGTCGCCGGTTGTCACCGCAAGCGCGAAACGCTCGGGTGAGAGCAGCGAAAGGATGGACATGGCGGCTTTTGGTCCGACGCCCGATACGGAGATCAGCATACGAAACGCCGCCGCTTCTTCCACTGAATAAAAGCCAAACAGA
>DHAH01000029.1:5274-8082 GCA_002397345.1 Clostridiales bacterium UBA4959 | reverse complement strand
CACTGAATAAAAGCCAAACAGGTCCATAGAATCTTCCCGCACCGAGAGGTGGGTGTAAAGCTTGACCTTTCCGGTTATGGCGGCTAATTTGCCCAGTGCTGTCGCGCTGACGGTCAGTTTATAACCCACGCCGCCCGCATCAATGACCGCCATATTCTGTTCTGTATGAACCAATTCGCCTGATATGTAGTAGTACATAATGTTTACCTGTGTATTGTCAATGCAGGGCGGCGACCGATGTTATAAACGCATGACACCCTGCCGCAGTTTACTTATTATAAAAATCCCGCAGCCGCGACGCGCCGGTATGCGCGTGGCAGATCGCAATAGCGAGCGCGTCGGCGGTGTCGTCAAGTTTCGGCGCGGTGTTGAGCCGTAAAATCGTGCGTACCATCATAATGACCTGCGATTTTTCCGCGCGTCCGTATCCGACTACCGACTGCTTGACTTGCAGAGGGGTATATTCAAAAATCTCCACTCTCCTGTGGCGCGCACAGAGCAGCAGTACGCCACGCGCCTCCGCGACCGCTATCGCGGTTTTCTGGTTGGTGTTAAAAAACAGCTCCTCGATCGCCATTACGTCGGGATGATACATCGCGATAAGCTCGTCAAGCTCCTTGTAAATAGCCTCAAGCCGGTCACAGACCGGCGTGTTCGCCGGCGTGGTGATAGCGCCGTAATCAAGCGTGGTAAAACCCCGCGTCCGCTCACCGTAATCGATGACACCCCAGCCCACAATGGCGATACCGGGATCTATACCTAAAATGACCATTTATATGACCACGCTTCTTCACCGCACAAAATCGTAATAAAAGCCGCGTGGTCCAGTATTACGTGCTTCGCGCTTTCTTTTAGGTTGTTTATAGTTACCAAACTTTCCTACTTATCTTTTTATCAAATAAGTATAGCATATAAACATTAATCTGTCAAAATATAATTGTAAATAATTATTACCGGCTGTACTTTACAATGGGCGATAGAGTTGGTATAATATAGTTATGAACATCATCAGATTTAACGTCGGAGATACGCTCCAAATGAAAAAGCCGCACCCTTGCGGCTCAAATGAATTCCGTGTGCTGCGTGTGGGCAGCGATGTGCGCGTAGTCTGCTCCGGCTGCGGGCGCGACATGACGCTGCCGCGCGTTAAACTGGAAAAGGGGATTAAAAAGGTTGTTTCGAGCGCGATACAATAAACATATAAAACTTAAAAAGCTGTTGACAAATCAAGATAAATGTAATACAATGTATTACAGAGGTGATTGCTATGACTATTTCTTTAAGAATAAACAAAGAAGAATCCGCTTTAATTCGTAAATACGCGGAAATAAAAAAAATGACCGTTTCCGAGCTGATACGTCAGACTATGCTGGAGCAGATTGAAAGCGAATTCGATTTACAGCTTTATGAAAAAGCGATGAAAGAATATCTTGCCAACCCTGTCACCTATTCGCTTGATGAAGTGGAAAAGGAACTCGGTCTGAAATGATTTATAAGGTGGAATTTACCGAAGGGGCAAAACGCGAGTTGAAAAAGCTGGATAAATTCACTGCCGCAATGATATTGGGATGGGTCAGAAAAAATCTGGAAGGATGTGAAAATCCGCGCCAGCATGGCAAAGGGCTGACGGCTAACCGTAGCGGTCAGTGGCGGTACCGCGTCGGTGATTATCGTATAATAGCGGAAATTATCGACGAAAAAGTCTTGATTTTAATATTAAATATTGGTCACAGGCGTGAAATATATAAATAAGAAATCGGAGATTTATAGCGTATGACACCGCATGAACTCATGATAAAAACCAATCACTACCTCATCAAAGGCGGTGAGCTGACCGAACCGCAAAAGGCGAACATAGTCAGGCAGCTACTCGATGCACGGAGCGATGAGCGAACAATACAAAGCTTTAAAAAGGGCGTAAAAGCGCCGGAATATTTATTTGCGGCGGGTCAATCGACAGACAAACGCGTCATGTACCCGCTGTTTTATATACTGCCGTATAACGGAGGAAAAAAGCTGCAAACAGTATTGCCCATGTCGCCAAAAACGCACATATTGGCGGCGAATTCCTACGAACTGGAGATTATTCGGCTATTGTATCTGTTCGCGCCGGATGATCCGGTTATACGGGAAATGGTCGATAATACGCTTGCGCGGTTGAAAACAACCTGTTATGGTTATCAGGACTGTCATTACGGCGAATGTTTTCACACAGCGTTGATTGTTCTTAGATTTCTTGCGGCGGTTTCGGAAGAATCGGATTGGATAAAAAAACTGATTAATTTTTTTCATAAATACAACGGCGAAACCTATCGCCACAGCAGCACAGTGTGGTATTTCTGGCTGTGTCTGTCAGAACTGCCGTTTGAAATCGCGGAACCGGAATTACTTAGGTATAAAGACGAACTGCGCGCCCGATTAAATAAAAGCGCGGTCATGAACAGCGAAAGCGATAAAACCCTTCATCCTGTACTGCTGTGTATTCTCAGAAACTGCCTGTGCCGCTTTCCGGAATATGCGTATATCAAAAATATAAAGCCTTATGTGAGCGACAAAGACGGGCGGCTGCATTTTGATATGGATGTGAAAACTACCCTTTCGCTTAATTAAAAGAGGGGCTGTAGCAAAATAATAGTTTTGTTACAGCCCCTCTGATTGAAAAAAATACGGAAATACGTTCGAGAAATCTACCCTCGAGGCTCCCGCTAAGGATAAAAGTTCCCCTTGGAACCGCAAACAAATGGTAATATATTTATAAATTTATTTAAAATATATCTGATTGAAAATAAACCATTTTTAATAATAGTT
>DHAH01000029.1:0-5009 GCA_002397345.1 Clostridiales bacterium UBA4959 | reverse complement strand
TTTCTTCAGAAAGCGCGTTCTCTTTTTAAAATTCTCAGCATAGCTGAAAATTGAAAAGCGACCATACCCCGTAATTTCAAATCACCGGCGTGTCCAGCGATGAAGATTCCGCCCAGCGCCGATCCCGCCTGCGTCGGATGGAGTATTCGCCCACAGCGAGCGCCGCGAAACAGACAAGCCCCGCAATACTGATAATGCGGCCCTGGACAACGCAGTCGGGCAGATAATTGAAGGTCAATACATGCTCGCCCGCGGGCAGCTTCACGGCGAGCAGCGAGTCGGCGGTTATAACCGGTTCGAGCGTCGTCCCGTCGGCGGTGATGTGCCAGCCTTTGTCGTAGGGGATCGAGGTGAAGAGCAGCGTGCGGTCGGCGGGTACATCAACGCGTCCCTCGAGGTATATATCGGAATGTTTGTAGAAATCGACATTGCCCTCCGCGAGCCGCGTGAAGGCGTTTTTGAAGGTTTCGATATCAAGATACCAAAAGCTTGTCGCGTTCGATTTGATATAAAATGAATCGGTTTTTAATTTTAACGTGACATCAAATAATTCGCCGGGCGTCATTGTTCCGAAGGAGATAATGCGGTCGGTGTCATTGCCATAAACGGTGCCTTTGTCTTCGCCGTTCACGGTGATCGCCGCTTCGCGTTTTGTATCGGTGGGGAAATAGCAGAAAACCTCGTATTTATTATCCGCGCGGAGCGTGAAGGTCAGTTTCGAGTCGCTGCCCTCGACCGACTTTGTATAACGCCGGTGCCCGGTTGAATACGATTCACTGCAGTTATAGGTTTGTGTATCCACAATTTCAACGGGTTTAAAAATCTCGACGGTATTTTCTTCACCGAGCATAAGGGTTACAATCGCGTTCATCAATTCCATCGGCGATGAATACGAATCGGCTTTGAAGTCGGTCAGCTTGTTTGAAACCGCATACGCTATCGACATGGCGTAGGGGTTATCGTAAGTGCGGTAATTATTTTCGTCGTCATAAGCGGTCATATGGTAGAGATACTGGTTTGTCGCTTCATCTAAAATCAGATATTTAATACCGAGGAGCGAATCTGAAACAGGCGTGCCGCCCAGATATTTCGACCAGTGCGATTTCGAGGCGTAGCCGAGCTGTTCCAGCAGCTTTATAACCGAGGCGTTGAGCGTCGATGAGGAGTTGGACAACCCGTTTATGCCGAGCGCCATCGAATCGTTTGTTTTGCGGTGGAAATTTTTTTCCATACGGTACAGCCCGTTGTCTTTTTCAAGAACCTCATCGACAAGCGGCTGTACATTGTCGATAAACGTGCGGTAACCGGTGCGTCCGCTTATCACCACGTCGGCGTCGAGCGCTATAGTGTTCCGCAGTCCCGCGACAAACGCCTCGAGACAAATGAAGCAGCCCAGCACAATGATCCCCGCTTTGCCCAGCGCGCCGCGCGAATCGAGGTATATAAGCAAAATATACAGACCGAGCAGCCCCAGGCTTACCCAAATGGCGGTGAGGTTGTCCATATTCTTGTAATTCTGCTTTTGGATGAGCATTAAAATAATACCCAGCGCGCCGCAGACCGCGACGACAGACTTCATGCTGATGTGTTCGCGTTCGCAGAACGCCTTATACGCCATAACAAGCATAAGGAAACAAAACATGAAGCTGTATCGGTAATTTAGCCAGTTGGGTTTTTGAAATCCGTGCCAGATTATATCGATGACCGAACAGTTGAAGCTGAACACAAAGAACGCCAATATCAGCCCGCCCATCGCCTTTTCACGCGCTTTTATCCCCCGCGCGATGAAATACAGCGGCAAAAAAATCAGCGCTACCGTACCGCAATATACAAAGGGCAGCCCCTCCGGTCGGACAGTGTCATACGAACCGAAGAAAAATTTTGTGGTGAAATCCAAGAAATCGAATTTCTGCGCGAATTCGTAGCGGGGATCAGAAAACGTGGTTTTGCCGAAATTAAGCGAATACCACGTCGGCAGGATAATTATCGCCGCGATCATCAGCACAATGGCGGAGGCCATCGCGATCCGACCCAGCGATTTTATGAAATGCAGACGTTCGTGATAAAAATTATGCTCGCTGCTGTCGCTGTGGGCGATATACCAATAGAAAAAATATACGAACACATAAATGCACATCATGTATCCGATATAGAAATTGGAGATCAGCGCCATCGCGAACGAAATGATGAACATCTTATAACGCCCGCGGCTGATCAGCCGCTCGATGCCGAGCGATATAATGGGCAGCAGGATCAGGTTGTCGATCCACATGGTGTTGTGCGCTTGAACCACGGCATATGCGGTCAGCGCGTACATAGTGGAAAAAAGCACAACGCCGACTTTGTTTGATTCCGGTCGCGTGCGGTAGAGGTAATACGCCATCGTCAGCCCCGACGAGCCGACCTTGAGCAGAATCATGGCGAGCAGCGCCTCGGTGATCATCTTTTTCGGAAAGACCGCCACAAGCAGCGAAAACGGGCTGGCAAGATAATAGGCGAAGATACCCATGAATTCGCCGCCGAGCGCGCGGCTCCACGAATACATCAAGCTGCCGCCGTTCAGCAGCTTGCGGCGCAGCTCCTCAAAAAAATATACATACTGACCGTTGAGGTCGAGCACCAGCACCGAGTTTTCGCCGAACGGCCATACCTGCATGGCGATATAGATGAGCCACATCAGGCAAAGCGGGATAAAAAACGCGGCGATGAGAAACCTGTAATCGTTCTCCGCTGTTTTTTCTTTTATTTTGTTAATGAATTTCGTCATTTTAAATTCCGTTGAATATTACACAGTATAAAAGCGGCGGCGTGTGCGCACGCGGATCGCCCGTTATTATAAACAAATACATTGATGGAAATTATAGCACATATCAGCCTTTATGTCAACCGAAAAACACCGCCTGTCGGATTATGACCCAAACAGGCGGCATATATTAAGAGCTTTCTTAATAATTAGGTTTCTTTCTTAATTATTATGTATAATGTACAAGTTTAACGAAAACAGGGAACTTTGCCATGTATTGCGCGAGGGTTGTCCGCGTTTCAGAAGCGGGATCGCGGATGAGGAAATTGTCGGCGGTTAACTTCTCGCCGCCGGTATAACCGTAAATGAGCACCCAATGCGTACCGCCCGAATAAGTTCTACAATGTATAATAACGGGCTTGCCCGAGGCGAGCTGCGCATATGTATATTTCATCCAGTCTGAGGAGCTGTATTGCGTGTAATGCGACGGCCAATACAGCGCGCCGCCCGGTGTGTAGGAGTATGTATAGGCAATGTTGGCGGGCGTGATAATGGATTTGGTACGGCACGATTCGCTCATGGCGACGGCGGTCGTCGTGCAGCCGATCCCGCGTATCGTTTCGCCGTAAGCGCCCAGCTTGACGTTTGCCCAGCGCGAGTCATATTGCGTGTAATACGGCGCGGCGGCATTCACCGCCGGGTAGTTCTGCGCGGGAGCAACCGCTGTTTGCGCGTATCTGCCTACATAATCTGATGATACATAACCCGTGACCTCGCCGGCTTGAATTTTCGTCCAGCCGCCGACCTCGGATAGGATCTGGAAAGACGATCCTTTAGGCAGGCTGGTTGTGACAGAATATGTAAGCCCTGCGCCGTTCCGTACATTCAAACCGGTAGTCTGTGTGTTGACATAACCCGATTCGGCACTCGCGGCAATCGCTGTCGTTGTGATCATCAGCGCGGTCATCACCGCTGCAAATAAATTTTTGATACATCGCGGTTTTTTAATCTCTTTCATTTGCATTTTACCTTCTTTGTGTATTTTTACGGGACAATACTGCTAATGGAACAGTTTTTATACTTAAATTCGACTATAAATTCGGTAAAAATCCGCGCCAAAAGGATTTTTTTCATTAGCTATCGAATTTTAGTATTATACCCGTGCGGAGATTATACCATAAACAAACTAAAGGTTACAATGCAAAAAATATTCCTGTGATTCCAACGCGGAATTATAAATATTTATTAAACATTGGTAATAAATCAAACATCTGCATACAATATATTAAAAATGCATGCAAAGAGAGGTAATTATATGCTTTGCACCCGCGAATATGACCGCGGTCACGCACTGGAATATGCAAGTAAATGGGCGTATGAACGCAACCCGTTGTTTGAGAATTACACAGGCTTCGGCGGCGATTGCACAAACTTCGTTTCGCAGTGCGTTTTCGCCGGATGCTGCCAGATGAATTTCACTGACACCTTCGGATGGTATTACATATCGCCAAAAGATCGCGCTCCCGCGTGGACGGGGGTGGAATATTTCTATAACTTTTTCACTTCGAATATGGATGTAGGACCCTTCGGCGAGGTTGTCGACGCCGGAGGAGTCAAGTTGGGCGATGTTATTCAGCTTGGCAACAGCAGCGGCGCATGGTATCACACCCTGCTGGTAACTGGGTTCGAGGGCGACACTTTTCTTGTGTCCGCTCACACAAACGATGCTAAAAGCCGCCGACTGGATACATACCGTTATTACACGCTACGTTATATACACATCATCGGCGCGCGCATCATAATTAACGGACTTGACGAATGCTATGTCCCGCTGCTTGAAGGCGAGTCTGTATGTGAAGTGTTTTCCGCGGGTACCCATTGTAAAAAGCTTGGCGTCGAAATTCCCAATACCGGGATGGGCGAAAACGAAAACCAACCTGCAGAACCCGCGCCCGCACCCGAAGCAACGGAACCGAGCCCCGCGCCCGCACCCGAGGCAACGGAGCCAAGCCCTGTACCCGGACCTAAACCGCAGTGTCCTCCGCCAAATTTTATAAATATCACAACTCCATGCGGTTCGGCGACGGCATTTGAAGCTGCTTCAGAACAAAATAACGATGAAATCTCGTGTCCGCTGCCTGACAATAATTATTTGCGCTTGGCTCGTGAACTTCGTAAAAAAAGTCCGAACGCCACGCCGCTTGAAGAAGCGCCGTTACCCAATAATCGTATACCGCCGAAAAAAAATATGCCCGAAACCGCTCCC
>DHAH01000164.1:30440-30936 GCA_002397345.1 Clostridiales bacterium UBA4959 | reverse complement strand
ACGGTTAACACCGGGTTCGCCGACGACATAAATATACCCGCGCAGTATAAAGGCTATGTAGCCGCCGCCGCTGAGCTGGGCTATATAAACGGCGTCGATACCGAATCGGGAAGATTTTTCTTCCCCAACTATCAGATCACACGCGCCGAAGCCGCTGTCGTGCTGTCGTCTATAATCGGCGTAAGAACGCCGGTAGTCAAGAGGGTGTTCGCCGACCAGAGCTCGGTGCCGTCTTGGGCGAATGACGCGATCGGTGCGCTCGCCGAGCTGGGTATCATGACAGGCACAGGCGACGGCGGGATCTCGGCATCCACCGGACTGACCCGCGCACAGACCGCCTGTATGCTGAACGCGATGGCAGAAAATCTGCACTGACCCGTAAAAAACTTTAATACGCGCGGTGGGGTCGGGTCATGCCCGATTGACCCGACCCCACCGCACCACCGAAGGCATAAGTCGTTTATTAAATTATAAATATAATACTAAAATTCGATAA
>DHAH01000164.1:29644-30256 GCA_002397345.1 Clostridiales bacterium UBA4959 | reverse complement strand
TAATCGAATTTAAGTATAAATAAAAAATGCATTCGACGTAAAATCAGAATGCATTTTTTATGTACTGCGGGAATTTGGAGGTGCGGTCGGGGTCAGGTTTACTTAACCCTGTACCAACACAATCCCGCATCTTTAATTATTTCGCGGACTGGAACAGCTTCAGCTCGGAGAACTGGAGCAGACCCTTGCCGGGCTCGGCAATCGCGGTGATCTCGAGCTTGTAGAACTGGAAGCTCTGGGGGTTTTCGACTTTATACTGCTCGGAATCGGTGAAGAACTCGGTCGGCAGGGTTGCGCCCTCGACTTTGCTCAGCTCGGTCCATGTAGAACCATCGGCGGAACCGTAGAGTACCCAGCCGGCGGGGTTACGCTCGGGAGCGTCGTTGGCGGTGGTGAAGTAGTAATAATTTACGGTGACCGCTTCAGTCATCTTCCACTCGGCGGTGGGAGTTTCATTTCCGACGCACCATTTGGTGGCGGAATCACCGTCGAAAATGCTGACAGGGCCTTCGTTTTCGCCTACACCGGCATCGCCGTTCACAGAGGCGACATCGACGAGCGACTGAAGATCTTTGTCGCTTGCGGGTTCAGTGGCGGGGTCGGGAAAAACGG
>DHAH01000164.1:28507-29506 GCA_002397345.1 Clostridiales bacterium UBA4959 | reverse complement strand
GAATGTAACATCGGCGCTGGTGTCTGCAACGGAAGTGTCGCCGGAGGTGTCCTGCGGTTTGCTCTCATCACCCTTGCAGGAGAAGAACATTGTGGAAGAGAGCGCGATAATCGCGAGCGTAAGGAGAAGCGAAAATACTTTTTTCATTTTCTGTGTTTTGTTTCCTTTCTATTGATCGGCATATATTATAACACTTTTACGTGTATTTTACAATAACTTATCATAAAAATACTAGACAAAGATTCAATTGAAATATTTTTTTACTGCGACTTATTGCGACATCGCTCGCGGTCTGCGTGACATATAATGGTAATACCACCAATAAAACGCTGCGAGGGTCGGGAAATGTTATTGTCTTGGTACAGAGGTGAATTATCCGCGATGGTGTTTGTCATAGCAATATTGGCAGCGATCGGTTTACGCGGGGGCGTCCGCGACGACATGCGCGGCGCGCCGCAGAAGGTACGGTTGCAGGCGACGCAGCAGTCGCAGTCGATTTCGGCGCTCGAACTCGATAACGTTTATCATTCGTAGGGACAAACCTGTGTAACGCGCCTATAAATCGGATGTTATGTCGTCTTTGAGCAGCGGCAGCCCGCATTTTATGCAGATCTCTTTATCTTTGGATGAAAATTCGCCGCAGTTTATGCAGATAACGTTGTTTCTGCCACTTTTATCGTATTTTTCAAAATATTTATAACCCCGGTGCTTGCGGATACGCTCGCCGTCGTTATAATATTCGATGCGGCAGGGTATGTTATTGTCATTGATATCGAGAAAGCGGTCACTGTATTCGCGGCCGGCATCGCTGGTTATGGTCATGGCATATTCCGGCACATTCATTTTGTCGCGGATGGTTGTATAGCGTACGGTGCGCGAGGTGACGGTGCCGTCCCAGCCCGGCGCAAGCAGGGAGGGGAGCTTCGTTATGATCGCGACTACGATAAACGCTCCGACCGCGACAGCGGCTGCGGGCGCGTATTCCGCGCCCCGCCATAC
>DHAH01000164.1:27294-28378 GCA_002397345.1 Clostridiales bacterium UBA4959 | reverse complement strand
ATACAGCCGCCGTAAACGCCGCCGCCGACACAACCAAAGCAAGCGCGAAGCGTGCGGCAAGCGTGATGCAAAAGCGTTTCCGAAACGCGCCGGTCAATCCGTTCTTCATATTTAATTATTAGCCGTCGATTTTAATTATTGGCTGTCGATTGCTTCCGGCGTATATTCACCAGATGGTCGAGCTTTTTTATCAACTCGTCGGCGTTTATGTCGGGATGGACAGGCAGAGAGATCGTTTCACCGCCGGTTTTATGGAAATCAAAGGTGTAAAATTTTATTTCGCGGGTCTTTGAGTTGTCCTTTCCATATTTATTAATGAAGGTATGCTCCGTTATTTCCGCGCCGGCGTAATCGTCGAGCTTGAGGGTTTGTCGGGTATGGCTCTCGTCTTCTTCGGTCAGGCTGTAGCGCTGCGCATAGAAGTAAAGTTCGTCCCGCCCAATCGATATCGACCACACGCAGTATCTTGACGAACGGTATTTACCGTCGCCGCCATGCCTGACGTGCAGAGTGCCGCTCTCGGGGAACTCATATTCTCCGAAATCGTGGCTGGTAATATCCCGCAGTTGTCTGTCGGTGAAGGCGAACTCTTTTAGCGCCTTATCGTTGATCGTCTTCCGGCTTTCTCCGGTCATTTCATCTATATCAGCATCCTTCAGCTTGCCGGTGAACGAAAATACAGCGATACCGGCGCCGATGATAACCATACCCATAAAATAAGAAGTGAATCGGAAGATTGTTATTAAAATCAGTCCGAACCCCGCGATGCAGCAGCCGATGATGACGATTACCCAGTTGGCGTAAAAATACTTGTAGTTCTTTTTGTAGTCCATTAAAAGTCGTTCCTCCTCAATAATTGAATGGATAAAAATGGTGGTTGCGTGTATGAAGTTTTAACAGATTATATCATACAATGTTCTATAATGCAAGTCCCGTGTAAAAAAATGGCGATATAATTAAACAAAAAGAGCGCGGTTATAACGGGCATTTCCGTTTTATTGTAATTATGATGTTAATTGTGATTACAATAATAGTTCTTAAAAAACAAAAAGTTAGGCATATTTTTGTTGTGACACAATATATT
>DHAH01000164.1:18169-27169 GCA_002397345.1 Clostridiales bacterium UBA4959 | reverse complement strand
ATATTCATATAAACATGTATTATAGTTAATAAATCTTTGCTATAATGTTGAACAAAGAAAAGTGTTTTGAAATTAAAAATTGTAAGGGTTTTAAAGCCTTTTACAAGAAAGTTTCGCGCCGTCGGACGTAAAACTTAAGATTGAGAAACATTAATTCTGTAGATGCCAATTTTAAAATAATACAAGAGGTACTATCATGAAAAGACTGATCCCCGCGTTACTCGCATTGGTTCTTGTTGCTTCGCTCGCAGCGTGCAACAATACGAAGAGCCCCGGCAGCGACACCTCTGGAGAATCTTCCGCCAGCGATACACCCGCTGCCGTAACAACCGTTAAGCCGGCTGATACCACCGCAAAGCCTGCTGTAACCACCGTCGCCAAGACCGAACCTGTCACCGAAGCTCCCAAGCCTCTGACATCTCTTGACTATGAAAAAGTCAAAGCCGAAAAGAAGAACGTAATAAACCTGCTCGTTGCCGAATCCGTTGAAACGGACACAGACGGTTTTAGCGAAACTGAAGGCATTATGAGCCTGTTCGACGGCGACACAGCGACCAAATATTGCTGCTCGATGCCGCCTACATTCTCCTTCAAACTGTCCGAATCGAAGAAGATTACCGCTTACGCTTTCACAACCGCGAACGACAACGAACAGTACGGCCGCAGCCCCGAAGAATATAAGATCTACGGTTCCAAGGACGGCAAGGACTGGAAAGAAATCGAATACGTTGCAGGCGCTTCTTCTGTTATCGAGCGCTTAAACTTCCAACCTTACGCTTTCCCCATCGCCGCAGACAAGCAGGGCGATTATCAGTATTACAAATTTGAGATCCTCGAAGCTGAAGGCAGTATGACCTTCCAGATGTCCGAGCTTGAGCTCTTCACTGACTAATAAGTAATAAAAAAGCGGTTTCTTAACAGAAACCGCTTTTTTTGTTTTTTACCGATAACAGACAAAGAGTGCGGGATCAAGCGACTTGACCCCGCACTCTTTTTGTGAATTTTAGTATTATATCCGCTGCATGAATTTTTTGATGCGTTCCAGCGCGGTGTCAATGTGCTTCACCGAATAGGCGTAGGAGATGCGCGTGAAGCCTTCGCCGCAGTCGCCGAACGCCGTGCCGGGCACAATGGCGACTTTTTCTTCGTAAAGCAGCCGCTCGCAGAACTGCTCGCTGGTCATGCCGAACCCTCCTATGTTTGGGAACACGTAAAACGCGCCCTCCGGTTCGAAGCAGGCCAGCCCCAGCTTCCGCAGTCCGTCGACAATATACCGTCTGCGGCGGTCATATTCGGCTTTCATGCTCTCGATGTCGCTGTCGCCGTTTTTCAGCGCCTCGATTGCGGCGTATTGGCTCGTCGTCGGCGCGCACATGATGGCGAATTGATGCACCTTGAACATCTGCTTCGCAATCGGCTCTGGCGCGAGAGCGTAACCCAGCCGCCAGCCCGTCATCGCGTAGGATTTGGAAAATCCGCTGGCAACAACAGTGCGTTCGCGCATACCGGGCAGCGAGGCAATAGAAACATGCTCCGCGCCGTAGGTCAGCTCGGCGTAAATCTCATCGGACAGCACTAAAATATCGGTCGGACGCAATACATCGGCAATCGCCGCAAGGTCGGAAGCACTCATAACGCCGCCGGTCGGATTGTTGGGGTAGGGGAGGATCAGCAGTTTTGTTTTGGGCGTTATCGCCGCGCGCAGCTCGTCTGCGGTCAACTTGAAACGGTTGCATTCCTGCGTGCCGATAAGCACTGGAACGCCGCCCGCGAGCTTTATCAAGGGTTCGTAACAGACGAACGCCGGAACGGGCAGGATCACCTCGTCGCCCGGATCGATAATGGTGCGCAGCGCTAAGTCGATGGCTTCGCTGCCGCCGATGGTGACTATCACCTCGTTTACGGGGTTGTAGGACAGCTCGAAACGGCGGTGCTGGTATTTCGCGATCTCGCTGCGCAGCTCCAGCAGACCGCTGTTCGAGGTATAATATGTTCGTCCGCGCTCAAGACTGTCGATCGCGGCTTCACGGATGTGCCAGGGCGTGACGAAATCGGGCTGCCCGACCGTGAGCGACACAGCGTCTTTCATCTCATCAAGCAGGTCAAAAAATTTGCGTATGCCCGAGGGTTTAAGCTCCTGTACTTTTGCCGAGAGAAGTCTGTTATAATCTATCACAATATGTTGCCTCTCTCGTCAATTTCCGGAGCGCCATAGATGATGCCCTTGTCTTTGTATTTTTTCAGCACGAAATGCGTCGCTGTCGAAACAACGTCCTCCAGCGGCGAAAGTTTGTTCGCTACAAAATAGGCGACTTCCTTCAACGTCTTACCCTCCAGCGTTAGAAGCAAATCAAACCCGCCCGACATCAGGCAGACGCTTTTGACTTCCGGGTAATTGTAAATTTTTTCGGCGACACGGTCAAAACCCCGATCACGCTGGGGCGCAACTTTCAACTCGATTATAGCCGAAACATATTCGCGCTCGGTTTTATCCCAGTCGATCTGCGCCGTATAGCCCAAAATCACGCCTGTTTCTTCATAATGCTTTATGACAGCCTTAACCTCGTCAAGCTCACGCCCGCACATCACGGCGAGCTGCTCGGCGGTAAGCCGCCCGTTTTCTTCAAGAAGCTGCAGAATATTGTCCATTTTAATATATCTCCAGACGATAAATATTAATATAAATTAAAGTTTATTATATCATGCGGGCATGTGTTTGTCTATACCGGATTTTAATTTAAAATAATTTCATGCAACTGTTGACAAAACGTCAACGGTTGTGATATAATATGTGCATAGACAGATTGTCTACAAGATTATTATTAAGGGGTGAATCCTTGATGGGCGAAAAAATCACCGAACGGTTGTCGGACGCGGAGCTTGACATAATGCGCACGTTGTGGTCGGCGGGGCTGCCGCTGAAAGCGAGCGAAATAGTGCGGCTGTTATCCGGTAAATATTCGTGGAAAACGCCGACCGCACATGTAATATTGAACAGGCTGTGCGATAAAGGTTATGTAAACGCCGACCGCAGCGGCTACAGCCACAAATTTTATCCTGTTATAACAGAGGAGGCATATTTCGCGTCACAATCGACAAGGCTTGTCAGGCGCACAGGGCGTTCGATACGCGATATGGTGGCAAGTTTGATTGATACCGATGAAATAACCGACGACGATATAATCGCATTGTCGGATATGCTCGACAAGAAACGCACCGAAATTGAAAACAGAAAACAGGGTGGGGAGAATGGCTGAGGTTATTTTATCGGTTATAAAAATATCGTTTGTGATGTCGGCGGTGATTGCGGTTTTATTGCTTTTCACACGGCTGCACGGCAAACGCTTCACCGCGAAATGCCGGTTTGTGATATGGTGCGCGGTGATCCTGCGGCTCTGCGTGCCGTTTGACGCAAATCTGCCCGCGTTATTAAAATTTACTATTCCGGCAGAAATTGTCCGTGACAATACGCCTGCCGAAACGCCTGACATCACGCCCGAGGTGATCGAACCGGCTCCTTTAACAACGCCTGAAACGCCGGTCAAACCGCTTGACACCGCTCCCGATATTGCGGCGGTAAAAAAGATTGAAACCGAAAACATACTGCGTGCGGCGGCGATTGTCTGGCTCGCCGGAGCGGCGGCGTTTATGGTTTGGAAGCTCGCGGTATATAACCGCCGCGCTCGCCAGCTTATTAAAACGGCTGCTCCTGCACCGGTTGCGATTATAGCACAGTACACATTATTATGCGAGCGGCTGCATATAAAACGCCCGCCGGAGCTGCGCGTCAGCGATGAAGCGGTCAGCCCCATGCTGC
The DNA here is from genome assembly GCA_002397345.1 of Clostridiales bacterium UBA4959. Lineage (GTDB taxonomy): Bacteria > Bacillota > Clostridia > Oscillospirales > CAG-272 > DTU078. The sequence continues at coordinate 23,352 of DHAH01000164.1, read as the reverse complement.
TGGGCTTTTTCAAGCGGACGATCCTGCTGCCCGATTTTGATTTACCGGACGCTGCGTTTGACGGCGTGCTGGCACACGAACTGACCCATCACAAACGCGGCGACCTGTGGCTGAAGCTCGCGTGCCTTGCCGCGCGCGCTTTGCACTGGTTTAACCCGTTTGCGCATATCGCGGCGGAGCATTGCAACGCGGAAATGGAACTGTCCTGCGACGAAGCGGTGCTTGCGGGGCTTGATGACGCCGCGCGACTCTCATACGGCGGCGTGATGCTCGACATCATAAAACATCGTGCGCGTGAAACGGGTGAGCTTACCACGCAGTTCAATCCGAAATCGAGCGCTGTGCGTCAGCGGCTCGCGGGCATCCTCGACGGCGGCAAAAAGAGGCGCGGCGTATTGATTATCGCGCTCGCCGTACTGTTGTGCGCCACGGCGGGAGTTATAATCGGCTGCAGCATCGAAAACGTAAACGCCGGTGTTGACGAAACCGAAAACGCAAGCGCCGAAAATGACGAAGTTAATAAATATAAAAAACAAAAAATAAATATAAATAATTCAATCAGACCGCTGACCGGCGGCGTGACCAAGGCGATACTCGATATAAACCTGCCAAAAGAATGGGAAATCAGAAACGTTACAGAAGAACGGCAATGGTATCACCCGGAAGCGCCGGTGTTTGATATTTATGAAAACGATAAATTAATCGCGTCGGTTTCGTACAATGCGTTTATCCTTTACCCCGATGTACCCGAGGATCGTTTTTACCACATGGTCTACAGCGATTTTATGAATTCCAACCTAATCGATTGGGACAGCGGTTATAAAACCGTTGGCACAAACGGCGCAGCCGTTGCCGCGGTGGATAAAGTGAATGTCAGCATACCGCAAGACGGCGGGTCGGAACGCGACGAATACAGTTTCTCCGCGGTGCTTGTTTACGACACTGATTTATTATCGTATGCGGTGATCTCGTTTGACCGCGACTACAGCGTGACCGACGAGCTGCTCGAATATATAGCGCGGAACATAAAAATGTCGGCGGATTTTGAAACCCTGCTTGTTACGCCTGTCACGGCGGAAAAAGACGCCGACAAGACAGACGATATCGATTTAATAAAAATATTAAAAGATAAGCTGCTGCCCAATTACAGAATTGTCCAGAATTGGATCGGCGGCGGCGGGCTTGATTTGGACTTTAATAAAAAAATAAACTTTAATAAAAGTTTAAAAGACAGCAATCATGAGCTTATCTTAATGAATAGCTTCAAAACGATAAACAGATTCAAATATAATTTAAAAGCGGTATTTTCCGAGGATATGTTGAATCATATCGTTTATCCGATATTCTTTAATGAGGAGCATCCTATTGTTATAGAATCGGAGGGAAGTCTGTATTATGATTATGACAGAGGGTTCGGTATCGGTCACACGCCCGATTTCGACAGAGCTGTTATATCAAATAAAGGCTCCGATTGGTTTGAGGTCACAGTTCCTATAGTCACAATCGATGACGAGGTCGGCATACCGTACACATATAAAATTGTAAAAGAAAACGGCAACTGGGTCATGGACAACGATTTTTGGCTTGAAACAGACCCCGCGATTTTCACACCGGAACAAACTAAACCGACGGCGACTGAGCAAGACGGTGAAAAGCCGTAAAATAAACTATACCGTGCGTGGCGAATCGATACGGTATCCGGAATAATATAAAAAAGCGGAGCGGCGGCGGTCGCTCCGCTTTTTTTGTGCGGATACGCGATTTTTGTGTTGTAAAATTCTATTTTTACCTGTATAATATACTTTATGAAGGTAATAATGCCGATACTTGCAAAAAACGTGAAAGTGACATAAAAAAATATGAAGAAAATAAATATCGGGCTGATAGGTTTCGGTTCCATGGGTAAAACGCACTCATATGCGCTGCATAATATGAAATATTATTATAATCCGCTGCCATTTGAAGCGAAAATCGCCGGAGTTTGTACCGCGCATATCGAAACCGCGCGAAAAGCGGCGGATTTTGTCGGCTGCGGGTTTGCGACCGACTGCGAAGATGAGCTGATAAACGATCCGGATATTGACGTTATCGACATCTGCACGCCCAATATATACCACTACGCTACGCTCAAAAAAGCTATCGCGGCGGGGAAGGCTATTTACTGTGAAAAACCGCTTTGCGTCACGCCTGAGATGGCGGACGAGATCGCCGCGCTCGCCGAGGAGAAGGGCATCAGAGCGCAGGTCGTGTTCCACAATCGCTTTTTCACACCGATAATGCGCGCCAAACAGATTATCGACGCGGGGCGGTTGGGGCGTATCATCAGCTTCCGCTGCGCATACCGCCATTCCAGCGCCGCGGATCCGAATAAAAACGCCGGCTGGAAACAAAACCGCGACATCTGCGGCGGCGGGACGCTGTTCGACCTCGGCTCGCACGCGCTCGATCTTGTATATCACCTCTGCGGCGAATATGCGTCTGTTATCGGGCGCTCTCAAATCGCGCATAAAACCCGGCGCGGTATGGACGGCAGCGAGTGGCAGACCAATGCTGATGAAGCGTTTTATATGATCGCAGAGCTTACCTGCGGCGCGATGGGCACGGTTGAAGCGAGCAAACTGGCATTCGGTACAAACGACGAGCTGGCGCTGGAGATTTACGGCGACTGCGGCGCGCTGCGCTTTGATTTGATGGAGCCGAATTGGCTGTGGTTCTACGATGGCGCGCGTGAGGGCGGAGAGTTAGGCGGTGACAGGGGCTTCACGAAAATCGAGTGCGTCGGACGCTATCCCGCGCCGGGCGGAATGTTCCCAAGCTTCAAGGCGCCAGTCGGCTGGCTGCGCGGGCATGTGGAGAGCTATTTTTCATTTTTATCCGCTGTAACGGAAGAACGCCCCTGCTCGCCCTCGTTCCGCGAAGCCGCGCATATCCAGCGCGTGATGGACGACGCGTATAAAAGCGCGGGTATGTGAATCGCGCCGAATTTTCCGCGCCATGCGGAAGGCGCAGTTTTATAGAATTCTATGATAATAATATTATAATTATAAAGAAAGAAACATATACAACTTACTATGACAAACGCATCAAACAATTCTAAAACCGAAAAATTCAAGCTCACGCCCGGCACGCTTTATCTTGTCGCGACGCCTGTGGGCAACCTTGCTGATATAACCGAGCGCGCTCTCGCGGTGCTGTCGGGCGTCGAATTCATCGCGGCGGAGGATTCGCGCGTGACCGGGCGGCTATTATGCCACTTTGGTATAACCAAGCCCATGATAAGTTATAATGGAGATAACTCACGCGCGCGGGGCGCTGAGATAACCGCGCGGCTGAAGGCGGGCGAGACCTGCGCGCTTGTCACCGACGCGGGTACACCCGCGGTATCCGACCCCGGCGAGGAGCTTGTCATGCTCTGCGCCGAGCTGGGCATACCCGTGACCGCTGTGCCGGGAGCATGCGCGGCTATCACCGCCGTAATGTTGTCGGGGCTGCCGTCGTCGCGTTTCGCGTTCGAAGGGATGATAGGAGATACGCAGGAAGAGCGGCTCGGACGGTTGGAAGAAATAAAAAACAGCCGTCACATGCTGGTTATATATGAGTCGCCGCTGCGGCTGCGCGAACTGCTTTCCGATCTGCGCTCCGTGCTGGGCAACCGTCGGCTGACCATCTGCCGCGAATTGACTAAGCCGGGCGAGGAAGTATTGCGTTTTGACTCGGATACGGCGCTGGAATATTTTAATAGACGCGAACCGCGCGGCGAATATGTTATCGTCGTTGAAGGCGTGCAAAACGAAACGCGCGGAGCGCAATAATTATGACAAATAAACTGCGAATTTTCTATATAATATGCGCGCTCGCGGTGACGGTGATGTTTTCGCTGGGCAACACAACGCAGGGTGCGCTGCTCACCGAATTTTCGGCGTATTACGGTATCGGAGCGTTCGAGCAGAGTTTCATCAGCGCGGCGGCGAGTTTTGGTATGGCGGCGGGGCTGTGTCCGCTGCTTTCCGGCTGGATTAAAATAACTAAAAATTTGCTTTATGTTATAGCCGTCGGCGCTGTCGCTCTGTCGTTTTCGCTCATCGGTATGATGCCTGCGTATCCGTTGTTCCTATGTCTGTACGCGCTGCTGGGTATGGCGTTCGGCTTTATCGACGCGATCGGCTCGAGCCTTATCGCCGACGTGAGCGCGCCCGAGAAGCTGCAGCGCAATATGGGTATGCTGCACGCGTTTTATGGGATCGGCGGCATTTTGGGGCCGTTTATGATACGTTTCGCTGCGGGATTCTCGTCCGGCGGTGCCGGAACAGGGGGAGACGGGGTAAGGCTGACCGCTTATCTGCTCGCGGGGCTGGCCGCGGTGCTGCTTATAATAAACGGGCTGGGCTTCGCGCAAATCAAGCGGAAATCGCCCGCGACGCTCGTCGTTCCCGCGCGGCTTAACCTCTCCGAGCTTGCGGGCTTCATCCGCGCGGGCGCTGTGCCGCTGCTGCTGACAACAGCGCTCTACGGCGCGTATTTGAATGTAATAACCTTCCGCATGGCACAGTACATATCCGTAGATTTTAAATCAGACACGCTTGCCGCGCTGTCGCTGTCGGTATTTTGGGCGGGTATTGTTATCAGCCGGCTCACCGCGCCGCGCATTAAACTAAACCTGAAGTTCTTCATTGTAGGCGGCATGGCGCTCACCACGGTGATAACGACGATCGGTGTCATCACAGGCAGCGCAGTCGGCATGTGCGTCGCCGCGTTCTTCGCCGGGATTGTGGGCGGCGCGGTCATACCGATGTGCATCGGCGAGCTGTGCAGGCTGATTCCGAGCAACACGCTGCTCGCGTCAAGTTCGGCGCTGCTTTTATTGTATGTAGTGCAGCTCGCAGGCGCGCTGGTGGCGGGCGCGTTCACACCGGGTGATAATCTTGGTGTGGGTCTGTATTTCGCGGCGGCATACGCGCTGCTCGGCGCGGTATCGGCGGCGTTTTATCGGAGCGGCGAACAGGGAAACGCCGCGAGGACATAAGATGTCCCCAGACCCCAAAAACTTTAATGGCTTTGAGAAACTAAGCCCCCCGTCTGGGAGAGGGAACCAGACGGGGGCCCAACTTCATTTTTAAAAATATATGATTAACAACATCACTCTTTACCGTTTTTTTGACGCGGTTATAACCTGCGGCAGCATT
>DHAH01000164.1:15886-18052 GCA_002397345.1 Clostridiales bacterium UBA4959 | reverse complement strand
TATATAACCTGCGGCAGCATTACCGAGGCGGCAAGCCGGCTGTATGTAACGCAGCCGGCGGTATCGGGCGCGGTCAAACAGCTCGAGTCTGCGCTCGGCGCACAGCTTTTTTACCGCACCAATAAAGGCATCCGCCCCACGCCTGAGGGTGAACTGCTCGCCGAATATGTACGCTCGGCGCTCGCGTCGCTGGATGAGGGCGAGGACCGACTGCGCGAGCTGTCGGGACAAAACGTGGGGCTGCTGCGCGTCGGCGCGTCGGACATGACGCTGCGCTATTATTTACTCGATTATATTGAACAGTTCTGCGCGCTGTATCCCAAAGTAAAACTCAGCATCACCAACGCGCCCACGCCTGTCACCGTCGCCGAGTTAGCGCGGGGTAATCTTGATTTTTGTGTTGTAAGCGAGCCGGTAGAGATTCCTCTCGAAATGACCTGTGTTCCGGTTCGGGAAATTCGCGATATTTGCGTCGCGGGTGCAAAATATATACCGCATGGCCGGGCGCTGTCGGACAAATTCGAAATTTTCAACTCCACGGACAGCGGAACGCTCAACCGCAAAGAATTGGTATCGCTCTCCGATCTTGCCGGCGAGCGTATCATAACGCTCGACCGCGGCACGAGTACGCGCCGCCACATCGACAACTGGCTTTCAAGCTGTTCCGCGCCCGAGAGCCTGTCCGATCCCGATATAGAGCTTGCCACAAGCGATCTCATCGTCGATTTCGTCAGCCGCGGTATCGGCGTCGCGTTTGTGATGGAAGATTTTGCGCGCTCCGCTATCTGCCGCGGCGAGGTTCGGGAAATAAAACTGGAAACACCGCCTCCGGTAAGAAAATTTTTACTTGTAAAATTAAAAAAAGCGCCGGTTATGGCATCGGCGCGTAAATTTATAAGTTTGCTTAATGTGGAGGTATAAACTTTAAGCGGAGTGTTAATCATTAATTTGATTGGCGCTGATGTTATGCGGGGCGATGTTATATCGCTCTTAAACGAAAAAATAGGCGGAACGTTTTTCGTAATCCTGCAGCAATGTAATGATATCGGCTAATACGGGGGTATATATCCCCGTATTATGCATGAACGGACAGCGTAAAGTTGCAAAATTCATTACAATTCATAATAATATACATAATATGTAACAAAAAGTCCATACACGCAATTATAACATGTGGTATCATTACAATGGACAATTTATTGAGCAGATTGGAGAAATTAAATGATCATAAATCAAAAAGCAAAACAATGGATCGACGAGATGTCAGCGCTGACCCAGCCTGACAAAATCGTCTATATCGACGGCAGCGAGGAGCAGCTTAACGACCTGCGCCGCGAGGCAATGGCAACGGGTGAGATTATAAAACTCAACGAGGAGCTGCTCCCCGGCTGTTATCTGCATCGCACCGCGGTAAACGACGTCGCGCGCGTGGAAAACCGCACGTTTATATGCACAACAAATAAAGAGGACGCCGGCAACACCAACAACTGGATGGCTCCCGCCGAATGCTATGAAAAGCTCGGCAAGCTGTTCTGCGGCTCGATGAAGGGCAGGACAATGTATGTAATCCCTTATTCGATGGGTGTTGTAGGCTCTGAATTTTCTAAAATCGGCATCGAGCTGACCGACTCGATTTATGTGGTGTTAAACATGGCGATAATGACCCGCGTCGGCGCGGCGGGTATCGACGCGCTGGGCGACAGCGGCGATTTTGTGAAGGGACTGCATGCCAAAGCCGATATTGACGAAAACAACCGTTATATCTGCCATTTCCCGGAGGACAACACCATCTGGAGCGTCAACTCCGGTTATGGCGGAAACGTGTTGCTGGGCAAAAAGTGTTTCGCGCTGCGTATCGCGTCGTATCAGGGCCGCAAAGAAGGCTGGATGGCGGAACATATGCTCATCCTCGGCATCGAAAACCCCAAGGGCGAGATAAAATACATCTCGGCGGCGTTCCCCTCCGCCTGCGGCAAGACAAACCTCGCAATGCTTATCCCGCCGGATATATATAAAAAGAAGGGTTATAAAATTTGGACTGTTGGCGACGATATTGCCTGGCTGCGCGTCGGTTCTGACGGCAGACTGTGGGCGGTCAACCCCGAGTTCGGCTTCTTCGGCGTCGCGCCCGGCACAAACGATAAATCCAACCCCAACGCGCTGGCT
>DHAH01000164.1:15212-15792 GCA_002397345.1 Clostridiales bacterium UBA4959 | reverse complement strand
AATCCAACCCCAACGCGCTGGCTACGACCCGCCGCGATACGATTTTCACCAACGTTGTACACGATTTAGATAACAACACCGTGTGGTGGGAAGGGCTGGACAACAATCCGCCCGCAAACGCCATCGATTGGACAGGCAAGCCGTGGGATTACCGCAAGTATGATAAAAAAGATAAATCAACCTGCGGCGCGCATCCCAACTCCCGTTTTACCGCAAAAGCGACAAACTGTCCCTGCATTTCGTCCGAATTCAACAATCCGCATGGCGTGCCGCTGTCAGCTATTGTGTTCGGCGGACGCCGCGCCAAGACCGCTCCGCTGGTTTATGAATCGTACAACTGGCAGCATGGCGCTTTTGTCGGCTCGATAATGGCGTCGGAGACTACCGCCGCAGCCGCGGGAGCGGTGGGCGTGGTACGCCGCGACCCGATGGCTATGCTCCCCTTCGCGGGCTATAACATGGGCGATTATTTTACACACTGGCTGGACATGGGCAAAAAAATCAAAAATCCGCCTAAGATATTCAACGTAAACTGGTTCCGCACCGACGACGAAGGCCACTTTATCTGGCCTGGATTCGG
>DHAH01000164.1:11135-15085 GCA_002397345.1 Clostridiales bacterium UBA4959 | reverse complement strand
ACGACGGCAATTTCATTTGGCCGGGCTTTGGTGAAAACATGCGCGTGCTGATGTGGATACTCGACCGCTGCGAGGGCAAAGCCGAGGCGGTGAAATCGCCGATCGGTTATCTGCCTAAACCTGAGGATATCAGCGTCGAAGATCTTGACAGTGTAACGACCGATACGATCCGCGAACTGCTTTCCGTCGACAAAGAGCTGTGGACAGAGGACGCCGAAAACGTACGCAAATTCTACACCGGAATCGGCGAGCGCGTACCGAGCGAATTTTATACCGAATTGGATGCGCTCGAAGCGCGGCTGGCTAAATAAAAAAACACGAGGAACAGGGGACGCACGTGGATGGGCATGATGCCCATCATGCCCTGTCTGTTATATAATAAAACATCCGCTCGCTTGACAGCGGATGTTTTATTATGCATATTTTATTAGGCAGTTTAAAGCTACCGCCCTCGGGTATGATCCCGAGGGCGGTGGCTTTTTTTATTCCGGATATCTTAATCGGTCAATTATTTACGCTTCTTGGAAGCCACTAACGCTGCGCCGGAGGCGAGGAGCGCCAGTGCCGATATTGCAAAGAAGTCGGCGGTAGCAGGTGCGGCTACGGTCTTCGGAGCTTCGGTCTTTACTTCTTCAGCTTTGGGAGCTTCAGCTTTAGGCTCTTCGGTTTTCGGCTCTTCGGTTTTGGGGGTTTCAGTTCCGGTTTTGCCGGAGCAGAGCACTAACTCGGAAAGCTGAACGCCGTTGGTCATCGCTTCGGGAATCTCGAGCTGATAATATGCATATGCTTTATCATTCTTAAACTCGACAAAGAAATATGTAAAGTCCAGATCATCGAAATCATCCGAGGTTCCTTCATGGATCTTGGTGTATGTTTTGCCGTCTGTCGAACCGGACAGAATCCATGTGGCGGGAATTCTGCCTGTGTATTTTGCGTTGTCGTTAGCGGTAGCAAAGGCAACTGCGTCGACCACATATGCCTTATCCATCTGCCAGGTTACTGTAGCGGGGATTACTCCTGTGCCAAATTTGGTAGCGGTGTCGTTGTCGAACATTTGAGCGCCGTTTTCTGTTTCGGCATTCCATGCGCCCGAATCTTCTACGGTATCAATGAGAACTTTACCGATGAGGGTGTTTCTTCCGGGAGCGGCTGCTTCCAAAGAGTCATAACCTGTTGCTGCGAATGCGGAGAACGCGAAGGGGATTGCGAGTGCGGCGATTAATAAAACTACAAGAATCTTTTTCACGACGGGTTTTCCACCTTTCAAAATGTTTAAAAGTAATTTTGTTTACCGTGTTAGATTATACAATAAAAAACAAAATTTTTCAATTGACATAATATCCAAAATATTCATTGTAAATATAGTAATAATGTGAACTACACGTGTAATATACGTTACTAATAGTCTAACGAATGTTAACATACGGTTTACAAATAGTCCGATCAACTTGTTATAATTTGTATATAAGTAAAATATTCGGGGGCGAGTTTTAAATGTCGGAGCTTGCGGCGTATTTAAAAAAGAATATAAAACTGGCAGCGAAAAGCGTGTGGTATCACCGCGGTCAATACCTGTGCTTTTTTATCGCCATGCTGGTCACAGAGATATTCTGCGGTCTGGCTGTGATGGCTGCGCACAATAACAATGTGCTGGAGCGTAAGTATATTGCCGCCGAATATGATTATAACCTCGAGCTGCGTAATTTGAATACCGACCAATATTATTATATGCTGAACGATGATTATACGGTTTTCACCTCCGACCATATATACGACGTCGTCAGGACGGAAACGCATATAAACGAAGTCACCGGTGAAAAAACGTATAATTTATTTATAAAATTTTTAGGTGATTCCAAAACCAACTATGATACCTTTTCGAAACGCTATTTCAACGACCTGTCCGCGCTTGACAAAAACGGCAGGCTCGCCATTGCGGCCAGCGCGCTGCAGAAAATTGACAGCCGCATATCCGCGAACGCCGCCGATAACGTTACGATATTCATTTTGGTAACGCTGCTGTCAATCGGGCTTGTCACCGCGCTGTATAATATCAGGATAAATTATTATAAATTCGAATACGGTATATATATGACTTTCGGCGCGGATTTCAAGCGGCTGTTTGTCACTTCGCTGTGGGAGATGTTTATTATCGCAGCTGTTGTATATATCCCGGCGGTGATATTTTCGGCGCTGATCAGCGCCGTTGTTTATGGATATGCCGGTGAGAGCTTCGAGTTTTTCGCCGCGGCGCCGCTGTATATATTCGTGTTCGCGCTTATCGTCGCCGGAATGTCGGTGCTGCTGCCGATCTGGCGACTGTCGAGGCGCACGCCGATGGCAAATATCATCGCAGAGGACAATTCCAACCTTATTGTATCGCCGCGCATATCGTTTGAGATGCTCGGGAAAAATTATCCGCGAGGATACGAACTTATCAGCGCGTGGCGGTTTCGTCTGTACAATCTGCGGCTGTACGCGCTGACGGCATTTTTTACGGTGCTTGTCACGATGCTTATCTTTTCCGCTGGCATGATTAGACAAAATGAAATAATTGATTATCCGCAATTTAAAATATTATTAACCGATAAACACAGTTATGACGGCGGAACCCCGAACGGCTTTATGCGCGATGAATTGCTAAAAATACCCGGGGTAACAGGAATCGAAAAAAAGCAAGAAGTTTTCGCGTTTAATACAAATTCATTTGTGATGTTCGATCCGTCGAACACAACTTTTTTATCGGATTTTCCGTTATATCATGAAAAATACCGTGCAACCTATCACGCTGTCTATAAGCCGGCAGACAGCGAAGTCGTTGAAATATTATCAAAATATAAGTTCACCGGTGATTTAAATTCTGTTTTAACAAACGAAAAAACGGTTATCATCTCTGACTCATTAGGCAATATAAAAAGACTGAATATTAAACCGGGCGATAAAATTAGAATATCAAAATTCGTAAAAGAAATAAGTAAAATTCCGTTTATTTTATCAAACGATAAAATGTTTGAAGAAAGATTGTGGCGCAATGAATATGACGACACAGAATATACAGTCGGCGCGGTATTACACAACATTCCGAATTTTATAAATATGCCGGTATATCTTTCAAACACCGACTTCACCGCACAAACCGGCGAAGAGGTTAAATATAACGCTGTAGATATATTCGTCGATTATTCACTTTCGATTAACGAAGTGAAAGCAATCGAAAAAAATTTATATAAATGGGCGGATTATTATCCGGGTGCGAAAATTTATAATTATCATTCATTAAACGAGCGCAATATAATATTCGCAAAAAACAAAACAACGTTTTTGTCATGTATTGCAATGCTGCTGCTCACAATAACGCCTATGCTGTGGTTTTTATCACAAATACTCTTTTATCATAAACGCAGGAACGAATATAATGTATTGCTTGCCATGGGCGGACTCATGCGCGAGGTGAAAAAACAACATATAATTGACAGTATAATATCGTTTATAGGCAGTGCGGTCACATTTACAATTTTCACTTTTGTAATGCCTTATTCGGTATATCAAATTATTATCCGTGTTATAGCGCCATTTCAAATGATTGATATATATTATACATTCGCTCTGCCGTGGCTCGCGGTTGTCATAAGCGCCCTGACCGCGCTGTTCTGCGCGTTTATGTCGAGCTATATACCATTTTTAATGTATAAACATACTGTAAATACCGTTAACGCTGAATATGGCGGTGAGGATTGATAACATGGTTATTCTTGAAGCGATTAATATAATAAAGCAGTACAAACAGTATGACGCGGTCATCAATGCCGTCAACCGCGCGTCGCTTAAGGTTGAGGACGGCGAATTTATCGCCATCATCGGCGCGTCGGGTTCAGGTAAGAGCACGTTTTTGCACATATGCGCCGGACTGGATAAACCCAACGCCGGTACGGTCATAATCCGCGGCAACG
>DHAH01000164.1:10776-11038 GCA_002397345.1 Clostridiales bacterium UBA4959 | reverse complement strand
ACGGTCATAATCCGCGGCAACGACCTGACAAAAATGAACGTCGACGAGCTGGGGCGCTTCAGAGGGATCTATACCGGTTTCATATTTCAAAAGCATAACTTGATACCGCAGTTCACGGCGCTGGAAAACATACTGATCCCGACTGTGATGTGCAATAAGGACGATATGTCCTATGAAGAACATTTGAAAAAGCTCATCGGGACGCTTGACATCGGCGACAGACTGCACCATCTGCCCTCGGAGCTGTCCGGCGGCCAGCAGC
>DHAH01000164.1:3900-10608 GCA_002397345.1 Clostridiales bacterium UBA4959 | reverse complement strand
TCCGGCGGCCAGCAGCAGCGGGTAGCGATTGCGCGCGCGCTGATTAACCGTCCCCAGGTATTGTTCGCCGACGAACCGACGGGCAACCTCGACCGCGAAAACGCCGACGAGGTGCTGCGCCTGCTTCTTTTGACCAAAGAGGTTATCGGTCAGACGCTGATAATGGTGACACACGACCTCGGCATAGCGGAACACGCCGATAAAATTTATAAAATGGATAACGGCGGACTGTATCTGTTTAAAGATAAAGACGGATACAGACGCGTTTCTTATGAAGAGGATGTAGAAAAATCAAAATGGTGAACCGTTCGTTGAAATTATTTTTAATCGGCGTGTTCATGGTGCTGATAACGGCTCCGCTGCTCACAATGCTATTGTTCGGCAGCTCGGAGGCGGCGCTGGAAAGCGAGAGGGAAGCGAAGCTCGAGGCGCCATCCGTTCAAAGCTGGTTTGACGGCAGTTTCAGGCAGTCGTTCGAATCGTGGTTTTCGACACACTATCTCCCGCGCTCCGATCTGGTCGTTTTCTACCGCCAGCTAAAATACGACGCCGACAGCCTTAATATAATCAGCATCCGCTCTAAAACGGGCAAGCCGGCGGATACGGAAGAAGCGCCGGAGAGCATTGACGAGAGCGTCCAGTATATGTTCGACACTGACAAAAACATGTACGCGAACATCAATATCCGCCGCCGCGACGATATACCCGTCGAGCCGGTGGGTTTTAAAGGTTCTGACGCGGTGCTTGTCGGCAAATCGGGTTATCTGTTCGAGTCGGCGTATATTGACGAGATGTACGGCTACGGCGAGCCGTATATATCTGTGACCGACGAGGGATTGACGACACTTGTGGATATGCTGGAATACATACAAGAACAGCTTGCCCGGCGTGGAATAACAATGGTTTATCTGTTATCCTCATCAAAAGCGAGCCGGTATGAAAAATATATTCCCGAGTGGTATAAAAACACCAGATACGCGCCCGAGGATTATGTGCGCCCGTATACAAGACTGCAAAAATTATTAAAACAGAGTACGCTTAATTATATCGACTCGAGCGAGCTGTTCGGCGAGCTCGGTCTGTATGCGAGCTTCCCAAAAACGGGTATCCACTGGAATCACCTCGCGTCGTTTGAGGCAACTAAAGCGGTGATTGATAAATACGCCGCGATAACAAATATAAATGTGCGCCGGCTGGGTACGCGCGGTGTGATCGAAACAAAAAATCCGCCTCAGATCGGCGGCAACTCAGACGTGGATATTTATAATATATTATATGGCACAATTGATAAATCCGGCTCGATAAAAGACGAATATTATTACGCGCCCGACGCTTATGTTGTCAATCCCGACGACGGCGAGCGGATCGGCGTGCTTGTCCAGGGCGGCAGCTTTTCCGGCGACATTGTAAATTATTTACGTAAATACCGTATCAATGATAAATTGCAGCAATTTAATTACAACAACTATCTGGGACAGCAAAAATACAGTCCGTTCGGAGAAATGGGTTATGAAGCGTGGGGTAAGCTGCTTGATAAAATAGATCTTGTTATCTTCGAGCAAACCGAACAACAGATCCGCGGCATGTTCCCTACGCGTGAAAATTATAAAAAGTCCACCGGCAATGGATTTATAGGAAGCAACCTGATCTACGCGTCGCTGTATTATTATTTGCAGGACAATGAAATAAAATAGGGGGCGTTTAACATGATATTCAGCTCGACAATCTTCCTGTTCATTTTTCTGCCGGTTACGCTGATCCTATTTTATATTATACCCCGTAAATACATATCGCTTAAAATTACGGTGCTGCTTGCCGCCTCCATCGTTTTTTTCGCGTGGGGCGAGCCGCGGAATGTCTTTATAATACTGGCTTCGACAGTGTGCAACTATATGTTCGGGCTGGGGCTTGAAAAAACCGAAGGCAATCATGGCAGCCGTAAGGCGATATTTATACTTGCGATAGTTTTTAACCTCGGACTGCTGTTCTATTTCAAATATTTTAATTTTGTCACGGGCAACCGTTTCGGATATATCGCGCTGCCCATCGGCATATCGTTCTTTATGTTCCAGATAATGTCGTATGTAATCGATGTTTATCTGGGCAACGTGAAAGCGCAGCACAACCCCGCCAAGCTGACGCTTTATATTATGCTGTTCCCGCAGCTCATCGCCGGCCCGATTGTGCGCTATATAGACGTGGAGGAGCAGCTTTCGACACTTGCGTATGACGAAGATTCGATATTCCGGGGCATCTCGCGTTTTATCATGGGTCTGTCGAAAAAGGTGCTTATCTCCAACATTGTCGCGGCGTTCGCCGACACGGCGTTTGCGGTCGGGTCCGGGCTGAATGCCGCGACGGCATGGCTGGGCGCGATTTGCTACGCGCTGCAAATTTATTTCGATTTCAGCGGCTATTCTGATATGGCGATAGGGCTGGGTCATATGTTCGGTTTTACATTCTGCGAAAACTTCAACTACCCTTATATATCGGCATCCGTGCAGGAATTCTGGCGGCGCTGGCATATCTCGCTTTCCACGTGGTTCCGCGATTATCTGTATATCCCATTAGGCGGCAACCGCAAGGGAACCGCGCGCACATATATAAACCTTATCATTGTGTTCGCCTGCACGGGTATATGGCACGGCGCGGCGTGGACGTTCCTCGTGTGGGGGTTATATCACGGCTTGTTTTTGATTATCGAGCGGCTGGGCTGGAGCAAGGCGCTCGCAAAACTGCCTAAAATCGTCGGCAGGATTTATACGCTGCTTGTTGTACTCATAGGCTGGGTGCTGTTCCGCGCGGATACGCTGGGCGACGCGCTGAAATATGTGGGCGCGATGTTCAATTTCGGCAACATCGGATTTGAGCGCGCAGCCGCGCAGCTTGACAACATAACCGGACTGGCGATCGTATGGGGCATAATTTTCTCCGCGCCGGTGCTGCCGTGGCTGCGTAAAAAGCTGGTATCGGCAGAAGGAGGGGAAACCGCCGCGTGTTTACTCAATGTAGCGGGCTGTATAGGGCTATTTTTACTGTCAGTGGTTTTCCTCACCGGCTCGGACTATAACCCGTTCATATATTTTAGATTTTAAAAAAATTTAAAACAATAGGGATTATTTATTTACCGCATGCAGGAGATTTTTCATATGATATTCGAATTAAGACAACTTTCTCCGGAAAACGGAGTTAATGAATATAACATGCTTCAAAAAATTGACGGTAGTGAATATGGTTTTACGAACGAAGTAAAAGGTATGTCATTTGATGAATATAAAAAATGGTTGATTCAAGAAAACGATTATTCAAAAGCGCAGAACCTGCCTATAAACTGGATTCCGCAGACAACATATTTTTTTTATGCTGACGAACAGCCTATCGGAATAGCAAGAATTCGTCATTATTCAAGTGATTTGTTAGAGAAACAGGGTGTTGGAAATTTCGGTTACGGAATCGCTAAATCTTTCCGCAGCAAGGGATATGGAAATGCATTGTTTCTTTAAATATTAGAGAAGTGTAAACTGCATGGCTATGAAAAAATTAAATCGTTCGTTCACATTGACAATGTTCCTTCAAATAAAATATTCATATCAAATGGCGCGAAACTTTTAGGAACATTTAACGATATAAAAAATATATACGAAACCGCAATTAATATTACTTAAAAACTAAAATGTGTCGGGTTCTATCTGTACAATAAAAATCGAGCCTCGCATTTGAAAAAACTAAATGCGAGGCGATTTTATAATTTTAAGCTATTTATAGTATTGATTACTGCGGCGATTTTGGGGTGGTCTTACCGCCGCCGGTGCGATCCCGTCCCACAGATGCAAGCACAAACGCGATGGCGGGCGACGCGACGAGCGTAATCAGCGTTTCGGGTATCATATAGCTGGCGTTGTATATCGCCGAATAGGTCCACATGCCGGTTTTCATAACCAGCTCGTTCCATTGGCCGGCTTTCGTGATCTCATACCAAACCACCGCGCCCGAGAGCAGATGCGATATAAAGCGCAGCACGCACACGGTCAGCGCGGCGGCGGCGACAAGGACAAGCCTTTTGCTGTTGGAAACGCTTTTGGCGGCCCCGTCGCTTGCGGGACGGAAGAAGCCCGCGACGCCGATCAGCGTGAACGGGATTATGTAGTCGAGCAGTATGCACAGCACGATACCACGCGCGGTGGGCACATAGGACACCGAGCCTAAACCCAGCAGGAGCTGGATGATGGAATACACGAACGACGCGGCGAAGCCCCAGCGCGGCCCTTGCCGGAACGCAACCGCTATAAGCGGCGCCATCGAGAAGAGCGTTACCGAGCCGCCCAGCGGCGCATCGTAAATTTTGAGCATGGACAGCGCCGACGCCAGCGCGACCATGACGGCGCATTCGACGAGAACACGCGTTTTGTTTTGCTGCATGAAGAACCTCCGAAAAATAAAAATTTACCGTCACCCGAATTTTTGGGTTACGGTAAAAAATATTTATCGGTCTGATAAACAATCTCCCTACGTTGGCATTACCCATATCAGGTTATAAGGGACCGGAGACCGTATTTGTCTCGCATCACAGCCGAAATCGTTCAGCGCCCCTGGTTATTCGGTTTTTATGGCGGCTGTATATATAAAAACACATAAACGCGCGCTTGTCAACATGCGAAAATGCTTAATGTACGGCTGCGGTCAAAGGTTGTCCATACATTAACAAAAAACACTTGAAATCCCGCGCGGAGCGGGATATAATAATATGGTTACAGTGATAAAATAGGCGGCACGCTGGTAAAAGTCTGTTTTATTTCATAGTATAATTATAATGCGGTGACGCTATTTCGGATATTCGGATATATTGGTAGGTTTATGTGCGGTTTTGTCGGATTCACCGGTAGATATGAAAATAAAAAAGAAATTGTCGCGCGCATGGCGGAGAAGATCGCGCACCGCGGTCCCGACATGTCGGGCGAATATATCGACGCCATGGACGACGGGATCGCGCTCGGATTCCGCAGGCTGAGCATACTCGACCTGTCCGAGGGCGGGCGTCAGCCTATGACATCGCCCGACGGTAATTATGTGATTGTATACAACGGCGAGATTTACAATTTCATGGAGCTACGGCGTGAGCTTGAGGGACGCGGTTACGTCTTCCGCACACGCTGCGATACCGAGGTGCTGCTGCGCGGTTATGAAGAATACGGCGGGAGTATCGTCGATAAATTACGCGGAATGTTCGCTTTCGTTATCTGGGACCGACGCGAGAAAACGCTTTTTGGCGCACGCGACATTTTCGGTATAAAACCGTTTTATTATAGCAAAATGAGCGGCGGGCTTATATTCGGTTCGGAAATTAAGAGCTTTTTGGAACATCCGGATTTTGTTAAAAAGCTTAACGCGCGCGCACTGCGCCCATATCTCACGTTCCAATACTCGGCGACGGAGGAGACCTTTTTCGAAGGCGTTTACAAGCTGCCCCCGGCGCATTGCTTCACATACAGAAACGGCGAATTTAAGCTGCGCCGCTATTACGATGTGGAATTCCAGCCGGAGAGGGCGCCTTTTGACGAGTGGGTCGACAGGCTGGACAGCGCGATACGCGAATCGGTTACGTCTCATAAAATCAGCGATGTTAAAATCGGCGCGTTCCTGTCGGGCGGCGTAGATTCCAGTTATATAACCGCTTCGATGATGCCCGACACGACATTTTCGGTCGGGTTTGACTATAATAAATTTGATGAAACAAATTACGCCGCCGAGCTTTCGGACAAGCTGGGCATAAAAAATGTGCGGCGCATGCTGACGGCGGACGAGTGTTTTGCCGCGCTGCCAACGATTCAATATCACATGGACGAGCCGCAGTCCAACCCGTCGTCGGTGCCGCTGTATTTTCTGGCGCAGCTCGCGGCGGAGCAGGTGACGGTCGTACTCTCAGGCGAGGGCTCGGACGAGATTTTCGCGGGTTATGAGTGGTACGACGAAGCGCCCGCGATGAAAAAGTATAAAAAACTGCCGCCGTTTGTACGCCGGGCGGCGGCGTCGGCGGCGTCGCGAATGGGTTATTTCAAGGGCCGCGAATTTCTCATTAAATGTTCGGGTAAACCGGAGAACTACTTCATCGGACAGGCAATGGTTTTTCCGGAAAACGAAGCGGCACAGATACTGCGTCCCGAGTATCGCGGCGGGCTGACCCCGCATGAGCTGACCGCACCGGTTTATGCGCGGGTAAAAGATAAAACCGAGCTGGAAAAAAAGCAATATCTCGACCTTAATTTGTGGCTGCCGGGCGACATACTGCTCAAAGCCGACAAAATGAGCATGGCGCATTCGCTTGAGCTGCGCGTACCGTTCCTTGATAAAAACGTTATGGAAATGGCGCGGAAAATTCCGTCAGATTATAAAATCAACGAAAAAAACACCAAATACGTGCTGAGGCAGGCGGCTAACCGCATCCTCCCCGACGATTGGGCGAACCGCGAAAAGATAGGTTTCCCCGTACCGATAAAATTCTGGCTGCGCGAGGACAAATATTACAATTTAACCCGCGAATATTTCAATTCGCCGTCCGCTTCCGGATTTTTTGATATCGGAGCGCTGAACGGGTTATTGGAAAAGCACCGTTCGGGAGAGGAAAATAACGGACGCAAAATTTGGACTGCGCTGACGTTTTTAATCTGGTATAAACGGTTCTTCGAAGATAATTGATTGTAGGTAGCGGCA
>DHAH01000164.1:801-3798 GCA_002397345.1 Clostridiales bacterium UBA4959 | reverse complement strand
ATTGATTGTAGGTAGCGGCACCGGCGGTTATGTCAGCCGCGGCGCGCGCGATAATGAAAGAGTGAATAATTATGCACAATGAACTTCTGCCCGTGATGCTCGGCGCCGATCTCAATTGTTATAATATCGCAAGAGCGTTTCACGAACGTTATGGCGTCAGGTCACAGGCGTTCGGGCAATATCCCATAGGCGCGACGCAATATACACGCATACTCGATTTCACGGCGGTGCCGGGGCTTGACATGCCCGAGGTCGCGAAATCGACGCTGCTCGACTTCGCGAAAAAAAACCGCGATAAAACGCTGATCGCCTTTGGCTGCACCGATCTGTATGTCGAGCTGCTGTCCATGCTCAAAAGCGAGCTTGGCGAGTATTATGTAATCCCTTATGCAGATTATGAGCTGATAAAAGAGCTGACCGATAAAAATAAATTCTACACGCTGTGCAGACAGCTCGGCGTGCCGTATCCCGCTATGGTGGCGGTAGCGCCGGACGAGGAAATCGAGATCCCGTTTGCGTATCCGGTTATAATAAAACCCGCTGTGAGCTCGGAGTATTGGAAACACGAATTCGAGGGCATGAAAAAGGTTTGGTGCGCGGAAAACGAACGTGAAGCGCATGAGATAATCGGAAAAATACGTGCCTCCGGTTATAACGAACGCATAATTATACAGGATCGCATACCCGGCGACGACACCTTTATGTATGTGCTGACAGCCTATTGCGATAAAAACGCAAAAGTCCGCATGATGTGTCTTGGGCATGTGCTGCTCGAGGAACACACGCCCAAAGGGCTGGGGAACCACGCCGCTATAATCACCGAGCCGAACCCGCAGCTTATGGATCGTTTTCGGACGCTGCTAGAAAAGGTTGGTTTCACAGGATATGCCAATTTTGATATAAAACACGACAGCCGTGACGACAGCTTCCGCGCTTTCGAAATTAACGTCCGGTTGGGTCGCAGCAACTATTATGTCACAGCGGCAGGGAACAATGTAGCGGAGTATATTGTACACGACTATCTCGAGGGCGGATTTGCCGACGGCGACGGCTGCAAGCTTTCCGAAAACGAAATTTACTGGCGCTATATACCCGATAAGATAGTATATAAATATTCACCACCGGCGCTCACCGAGAAGGTGAGGACGCTTAAAAAGAAGGGCTGCGCGTTTTCGTCCATGCGGTATAAACCCGATCTGCGCCTCAATCCGCGCCGCTTGGCGTTTATATGCATGCACGAGCTGCGGCATGTGGGAAAGTATAAAAAATATTATAAAAAATGAATAATACACATGTTTTAGGTATATTAGGCGGGCTGGGGCCTATGGCGGGCGCGTATTTTTACGAGCTTGTAATCAGACATACAAAAGCGTCGTGCGATCAGGATCACATTGACGTTGTTATCTCGGGACGCGCATCGACACCCGACCGCACCGCGTTTATCGTCGGCGCTTCGTCAGAGAACCCGCTGGGTCAAATGCGCGCCGACGCCGAACGGCTTATTGCTTACGGCGCGGATGTGCTCGCCATGCCATGCAATACCGCGCATTATTTTTACGACCGTCTGCATGAGTCGCTGTCCGTGCCGCTTATAAACATCATCGAAGTCACCGTCGCCCGCGTACTCGAATCGGGCTGTACAAAAGTGGGTATCATGGCGACAGAGGGCACTGTTTCGACGCATACCTACCAAAAATGCTGCACCGCGCACAAGCTGCCCTGCGAGGTGCCAAGCCGCGAGGGTCAGGCGCGGCTGAACAATATCATCTACGGTGATATAAAGACGGGCGGCGCACCCGATATGGACAGTTTCCGTACCGTTGAACGCGAACTTGTGAGCCGCGGCTGCGATCGCATTATTTTAGGCTGCACCGAACTGTCGCTGATTAAAAAATCATACAATCTCGGCGCTCTCTATGTCGATTCGCTGGAAACGCTCGCTTTCGCAGCTATAAAAGCGTGCGGAAAAGAGGTAACAGGATATACGCCGGGTGATAAAATTACCGAGGATTCCCACAATTATGGGATTATTATATAAAATGGTGTTCATATGCAGCTTATAAAACTTGTGTCCGCTACCGGAGCAGTTATACCCGACGCGTTCGGTGAACGCGTGATACGCGAGCTCTCGTTCGATTCGCGCGGCGTATCGGATGGGACATTGTTTTTTTGCCTGCGCGGGTCAAAACAGGACGGTCACGACTTCGCGCGTGAAGCGTATAAACGCGGATGCCGCGATTTTGTCTGCGAAACAGCGCTCGATTTGCCCGCCGACGCGAGCCAGATAATAGTGGAAAATACGCGGCGCGCGCTTGCGGCGATGTCAGCCGAATTTTACGGTCACCCTGCCGAAAAATTGGTGGTTATCGGTGTGACGGGTACAAAGGGCAAGACCTCAGTCGCGTCGTATATACACCACATCATAAATTATTCCGCCGCGCAGAGGGACAACCCCCTCGCTGCCGCTTATACAGATAACGCTGCCGCTTATACAAATAACGCTGCCGCTTATATCGGCACAAACGGCATCGATATCTGCGGCGTGGTTACACCGACACATAACACTACGCCGGAGAGCCTGCTGCTCCACCGCGCGCTTGCCGAAATGGTGCAAAAGGGCGTGAAGTACGCGGTGATCGAAGTGTCGTCGCAGGCGTATAAGCATTGGCGCGTCGATGGCATAAAATTCGATCTCGGCATTTTCACCAACCTGTCGAAAGACCACATCGGACCGCCCGAGCATGAAAATTTCGATGAATACCGCGAGTGCAAATCGCGGCTGTTCGCCAACTCCCGGCGCGCGGTGCTGAACGCCGACGATGAAAACGCCGGATTTATGGCGCGCGCGCTGCCGCCCGGCGCGAGGTATACGACCTGCGGTATAAACTCTGCCGCGGATTATACAGTTACAAACATCGCCAAATGGAAAAGCCATTCGGCGCTCGGCGTATCGCTCGAGCTGGCGATCGGAAAAGAAAAATACGAGCTTTCGGTGCC
>DHAH01000164.1:0-629 GCA_002397345.1 Clostridiales bacterium UBA4959 | reverse complement strand
AAAAATACGAGCTTTCGGTGCCCTGCCCGGGCGATTTCAGTGCCTCGAACGCGGCGCTTGCCTTCGCGGCGGCGCGCGAGTTGGGCGTGCCCGCGCGCGAGATAGCGCAGGCGCTGCGCAGTGCGACCGTGCGGGGCAGATTCGAGCTGATTGATACGCTGCCGTATGCCACCTTCATCGTCGATTACGCGCACAATGAACTGAGCCTTGAAAACGCGCTTTTAGCGCTGCGTGAATATAACCCCGCGCGGCTTGTCTGCCTGTTCGGTTCGGTGGGCGGTCGGACGCAGCTCCGCAGACCGATGCTCGCGGCTATTGCCGAAAAATACGCGGATTTCTGTATTGTGACAGCCGACAACCCCGACGACGAGCCGGTTGATGTTATCATGCGTGATATAGTGCGCGGTTTTTCGCCGGGTTTTCATGCTTATACCTGCATTCCCGACCGCGTTGACGCCATCGATTTCGCGGTCGAGACTGCGCGCGTGGGCGACGTGGTGCTGCTCGCGGGCAAGGGTCACGAAAATTACCAAATCATACGCGGCGACCGCGTCCCCTTCAGCGAACGCACATTTTTACAGATGGCGGGACGGAAAGTGCTGGTATAATTAACAATTGACAATTGACAA
>DHAH01000055.1:1930-4235 GCA_002397345.1 Clostridiales bacterium UBA4959 | reverse complement strand
TGGGCCCCGACAGCCATACCCGCTAGGGCGCCTTGGGGACAATGGCCATCGGCGAGGGCGGCGGCGAGCTGGCCAAACAGCTGCTGCTGCAAACCTACGACGTAGCTTATCCCGGCGTGGTGTCCGTATATCTCACCGGCGAGCCGGTGAAAGGCGTAGGCCCTCAGGATGTGGCCCTGGCGATTATCGGAGCCGTTTTCAAAAATGGATTTGTCAAAAACAAAGTTCTGGAATTCGTCGGTCCCGGCATCCGCAATCTCAGCATGGATTACCGCAGAGGCATCGACGTCATGACCACCGAAACCACCTGCCTTTCTTCCATCTGGTGTACGGACGAAATCACTAAACGCTGGCTCTCCCTCCACGGCAGGGGAGACTCCTACCGGGAGCTGGCTCCGGAAACCGGCGCCTATTATGACGGCATGATCGCCGTGGATTTGGGCAAAGTCCGTCCTATGATCGCTCTGCCCATGCATCCCAGCAACGCTTACCCCATCGAAGAACTGAAGGCGAACCTGACGGAGATTCTGGCGGATACGGAAAAAGATTGCCGGCAGCTCATTGACAACCCTCAGATCCATTTCTCGCTGCGGGAAAAAATCTTCAAGGGCCGCCTGAAAGTAGATCAGGGGATCATTGCCGGCTGCGCCGGCGGCACATACGAAAACATATCGGCAGCCGCCCGGATCATCGGCCAGACGCCCATCGGACAGGAGGAATACAGCTTAAGCGTCTATCCCTCCAGCCAGCCCATCATGCTGGCGCTGACCAGAAACGGAGATTTGGCCTCCTTGATGAGCGCAGGGGCCATTATCCGCAGCGCCTTCTGCGGCCCCTGCTTCGGCGCGGGCGATGTGCCGTCGAACGGCGGACTTTCCATCCGCCACACCACGCGCAATTTTCCCAACCGCGAAGGCTCAAAATCGGGAGAGGGACAAAGCGCGGCGGTCGCGCTCATGGACGCGCGTTCGATAGCGGCGACAGCAAGAAATGGCGGTATCCTGACTTCCGCCCTATCGCAAGATGTTAAATATAACGATTACAAGTACGAATTTGAAGACAAGCCATATAAAAACCGCGTCTACAACGGCTGGGGCAATCCGCAGCCCGAAGAAAAGCTGATTTATGGACCGAATATCACCGACTGGCCGGATTTCGAGCCGCTGGGTGAGCATCTTTTAATGAAGGTTGTGTCGGTTATTGACGACCCTGTGACTACGACCGACGAGCTGATTCCTTCGGGTGAAACTTCGTCGTACCGTTCCAACCCCATCCGGCTTGCAGACTTCACGTTATCGCGCAAAGATCCGGGTTATGTGCAGCGCGCGAAAGACGCGATTAAAAACGCGCCGCCCGAAGCGGTGACTGCAGCGATTAACGAGTTGACGGGTGCCCCGACTGTCTTACCGCAGCTTGGCAGCGTGATCTACGCGGTCAAACCGGGCGACGGCTCGGCGCGCGAGCAGGCGGCGTCCTGCCAGCGCGTGCTCGGCGGCTCGGCGAACATTGCCGCCGATTATGCCACCAAACGTTACCGCAGCAACCTCATCAACTGGGGTATGCTGCCCTTCACATGCGCTATTGATGTGCGAAAGCTGCCATTCGCGGTCGGCGACTATATTCTGGTTAAAAACGCACGCGCGGCTGTAGGGGCAGGAGATACGGCGTTCGAGGCATATGTAATAAAAACGGACGGCTCGTCCGTCCCGCTGGCGCTCGAGATCGCTCCGCTGACCGAAGATGAACGCGGAATTATTCTGGCAGGATGCCTGAAAAATATAAAACGCAAATAATCAGAGGTGCGGAGATACGGGGATACATTTGGGTGACCATCGATGCTATTTGCGAATAGCATCGATGGTCACCCAAACCCCCTGTAAATAAAGGGATTATTAAAAAGTGCATCTGATCATCAATTGTACAGTTTATAGAACGCCCTATAAAAACGCAGCCGTGTGTTTGGAGCAATAATCCAAATATGCGGCATAATAGCCACGAGTATAAGTATTGGTAAAATCCCCAGTATTGCGGGGGCGTGGGGGGAGCTTCTCCCCCCACACGTATCCTCGTTCCCCCGTCCCTCGTTCCCCTGTCCCCCATCACCCTACCAATGAAAATTATCGGCAGAGGGTGTGATAGCCGCTACGGAGAATTGGTCGGAATGGCTTTTAATATACTCCAGTACCGGTTTAAGCGCTGTGACTGTAACCTGTGTGCTGTGAAAACGCAGCACCGGTATTTCAAATTTAACGATGCCGTCTATAGCGTAACCGGCGACACGTTCAGCCGAATAGCCGGCGGTGTC
>DHAH01000055.1:461-1813 GCA_002397345.1 Clostridiales bacterium UBA4959 | reverse complement strand
CCGGCGGTGTCAAACGTATCGACGTTGAAATCCCAGATCGCATAACCCAGACTGTTTATAACCGCGCCCTCGGAGGGGCTGATTTTAAACTGGCGCGTCTGCGAGCCGTCGGGCGCGCGCACCAGTCGGGTCGTGGTGCGGAACAGGCGGTAGAGCAGCTTGTTCTCCTCACGCAGCTCATCTGTGAAGTTATTTATATCGCGCGCGAATAGGCGGCTGTCGCGCGTCATGGTATGCAGTCCTATAGAGTGGCCGTCGAGGATGATGCGCCGCACCAGCGGGACGTTATCGGTCAGAGCGTCGCCGTTTAGAAAAAATGTCGCCTTATACCCGTATTCCGCGAGCAGGTCGAGAATGCGCTCTGTATATTGGTTCGGCGCGTCCTCAAAGGTGAGGTAGATAAGGTACGCGCGCGCGGGCTGCTCAACCGGGGCGGTGGTTTCAGGCGCCGCGGTGGTTTCGCGCACAATGAGCTGGGGATTGTACATGTTAAGAAGATCGGTCAGGGTATATTTGCCTTTGCCGTCGGAGATACGGATTGCCAATGTATTTTTTTCATGATTTGATGTGCCTGTATAGCTCTCGTATTTCAACCCGAAATATTCACATATAAAACTCGCGGGCACCGATAGCGTGTGATATGACATCCAATTTGTTTTAAGGAAGAACTCTTTCATTTCCGGTGTAAAGGCGGTCGTGTTATCGACTGTGGAAAAAGAGATGAGTTTATCACCGATCGTGAGCGAAACGGATTTCGAACTGGTTTGTATCTCCGCGCCGAATTTCTCGAAAATAGTTATTGGTACATAAATACGACCGTCGATGTAGGCCCATTTGTATTTGTTTTCAAGATACCACGGATCGTCTCCGACGAACGTCGTCGGTCTGCCGGGATCGGCGCCCTGCACACAAAAAAGTGTTACGCCAATCAGCAGCGCCGCGGTTATAAACAGCGCTACAAATGAGATAAGCCCCGATTTGACGGGCTTTTTTGTTTTCTTCATAGCGTAAAATTCCTTTCGTGTTGTTTGCCGCCTTTTTAATATTATATCACATATCGAAGCCGCTACACAACCGGAAACATATAAAATACGCGAAATATTTTTATCGCGATACTAAAAAAACTGGACATGGCGTTCTATTTATGGTACAATAATACATTATAAACGAAAAAGCGGGAAAAATAGAATGAAGCTGAAAAAATTTGCTGTCGGCGCGCTGGATACGAATTGTTATTTCCTCATCGACGAGCCTACAAAACAAGCCGTCGTTGTCGATCCCGGTGATAACGCCGAGCTCATTTTAAAAAAGCTGAAGTCGCTTGGGCTCACCTGCGCGGTGATATTGCTTAC
>DHAH01000055.1:0-385 GCA_002397345.1 Clostridiales bacterium UBA4959 | reverse complement strand
CTGCGCGGTGATATTGCTTACGCACGGTCATTACGACCACACGATGGCACTGACCGATGTGCGCGCGCAAACGGGCGCCCCTGTCTATATACACGCCGCCGACGCCGACATGCTTAACGATCCGTCACTCTCGCAGGCGAAATTTTTGGGCGGTTCGGGCGAACCGGTGCGGCCGCCGGAGCATCTTGTCGCCGACGGCGACAAGATTACGCTGGGAGAAACGGTGATCGAGGTCATGCACACGCCGGGTCATACGCCCGGGAGCGTATGCTATTTTATACGCGACGACAGAGATAACTACCTTATCTCGGGCGATACGCTGTTCCGCGGCGGAATAGGCCGCCATGATTTGGCGGGCGGTAACTATAAGGCGCTGATGGCTTCG
>DHAH01000132.1:27014-27912 GCA_002397345.1 Clostridiales bacterium UBA4959 | reverse complement strand
GGGAGAAAACATAATGCTTTCGTCTGTATATTCCGCCGGGCTGGAGGGCGTGGACGGCTACATAGTCACCGTCGAGTGCAACATGTCAAAGCGCATGGAAGCGTTCGAGATCGTCGGACTGCCCGATGCCGCCGTCAAGGAGGCAAAGGAGCGCATCAAAGCCGCCATAGGCAACAGCGGGTTTGTGTTCCCCGACTCGGAGCTGATTATCAACCTCGCGCCCGCCGATAAGAAAAAGCAAGGCTCGGCGTATGACCTTGCATTAATGGCGGGTATACTGGCGTGTGCGGGCGATTTGCCCGACGAGCTGGCTGGCAAGTGCTTCATCGGCGAACTGTCGTTGTCGGGTGAGGTTCGGCCGGTTCGCGGCATTTTAAGCATGTGCGACGCGGCGCGCGCCGCAGGTCTGGCCGAGATTTTCGTACCCGAGCGCAACGCCGCGGAAGCGGCTGTAGTGCCCGGCGTGAATGTCTATCCCGTAACCGACGTCGCGGCGCTGGTTAAGCATCTTAATGGTCAAAAGCCGCTAACACCCGCAAGGTTCGACCGCTCCGCCTTCTTTAAAGTGACACCGCAGTCCTCCGACGCTGACTTTTCCGATGTGAAGGGTCAGGAGTTCGCCAAACGCGCGCTCGAGATTGCGGCTGCGGGCGGTCACAACGTGCTGATGATAGGACCGCCCGGCACAGGTAAAAGTATGCTCGCCAAACGCATACCCTCAATTCTGCCGGAATTTACGCTCAGCGAGGCTGTCGAAACCACCAAAATACACTCGATTTCCGGTTTATTGCCCGAAAATGTGTCGCTTATCGCGCGCAGACCTTTCCGGTCGCCCCATCACACCATGTCCGCGGCGGCGCTGGCGGGCGGCGGCAAGATACCCATGCCCGGCGAAGTG
>DHAH01000132.1:24072-26889 GCA_002397345.1 Clostridiales bacterium UBA4959 | reverse complement strand
ACCCATGCCCGGCGAAGTTTCGCTGGCGCATAACGGCGTACTGTTTCTCGACGAGCTGCCCGAGTTTAATAAAACCGCCACAGAGGTGCTGCGGCAGCCGCTCGAGGACAGGCAGATCACCATCACGCGCGCGAGCGGGCGGTTGACCTTCCCTTGCAATTTTATGCTTGTGTGCGCGATGAATCCCTGCCGTTGCGGCTATTTCGGGCATCCGACCAAAAAATGCACCTGCAAGCCCATCGAGATACGCGAATATCTCGCCAAAATCAGCGGCCCGCTTGTCGACCGCATAGATATACAGATCGAAGTATCATCTCTTTCATTTGACGAGCTGGACAAGCCGTTGCCGAGCCGCTCGTCCGCCGAGATCAGAGAAAACGTTAATCGCGCGCGTAAAATCTCCGCCGAGCGAAACACCCGCGACGGTTCCGATACCCGCTGCAACGCCGAGCTGACGCCACCGCAGTTGCGCAAATATTGCGCGCTCGACGAATCCGCCGCCGCGATCATGCGGGCAGCGTTCGACAGCATGGGGTTGTCCGCGCGCGGTTATGACCGCATCCTGCGCGTGGCGCGTACCATCGCCGACCTTGACGGCTCCGAGGTTGTAGGAGCCGCACATATCGCCGAGGCAGTCCAGCTCCGCGCCCTCGACCGCAAATACTGGCTGTAAAGTCCCAGCTTATTCCACGTTCCATTCAAATATATTTACGAACCGCTTACCTTCTTTGTAAAGATCGTGCCACTCCGGTAAACGCGCGACACGCATAAACCGTGCCCCCAGCTTTTCGCAGACCCGCATTGAAGCGGCGTTTTTATACTCGTTTGTGATAATCAGCTTCTCCATACAGTGCGCTTTTACCACGGGCAATAGCAGCCGGCAGGCGCGGGGAGCGTATCCGTTTCCGCGATGCTTCTCGTCTATGTTATAGCCGATCTGACCGCCGTAATACAGCCCGTCGGTATACCCTATCCGCAGAGATATTCCTCCGATTTTTTCACTGCCTTTGCAAACGGCAAAATCATAACTCGGCACCCATTTTTTCTCGGGTATCGCCGGCTTCTTTGCCGTGCATACAAGATGAAGCACACCGTCCGAGAGGTCGGGGAGCGGGAAAAAATCCTTAAATACACACGGCAGGGCGTTGTAATATTCGATTTCCATTCGGGTTTCCCATTCGCTTTTGAGAACAGCGTACGAAAGCTCATCGCCGTATTTTTTATCCGATAACTTGTGCGCCGGACGGCCTTCGAGAAACAACCCCTCCCGGCGCATACCGATTTTCTCCATGACCCGGTAGGAACCGTAATTTTCGGCATCGCAATGCGCGGTAATACGGTGCAGATTTAATTCCCTAAACCCCAAATCCAACAAAGCTTTACCCATTTCCGTACCGTAGCCCCGTTTCCAGTAATCGCGGTGCAGTATCCAGCCGATTTCCGCTTCGTTACCGGATAACGCAAGATTGCAAGCGCCGATGAGCATATTGCTTTCTTTGGAAACCGCGGCATATTGGTAGTTTTTGCAGGGGATTTTTTCCGCGAGAGCAATCGATATATTTATAAAGTTCCGCGTCTGCTCCTCGCTGTTCGGCCCCCAAACCATATAGATTATGTTCTCCGCGCAGCTTGCGTAGCTGTGAACGGCAGCAAAGTCGTCCTCCGTGAATTTTCGCAGAATCAAACGTTCCGTTTCGAGTGTGTTCATACCCTTTTCTTCCTGCATATAAATATTATCTCCCGCCCGCCAATGGGAGTTTTATCATACCACGAATATTCTTCAATTATCTCCATGCCCGACTTTTCGATAACGGCGCGAAGCTGATCGCTGTAATGATATTTCAGCTTCAGATCATCAACAATGCGCTCGGTTTTACCGTCCGGATATGTGACCTCATAAGCGAAATGCGGATAAATAATCCGATTTACCGTGTCGATTTTGTCGCCCCAATGTTTCTTAACCACATAATTACCGGTTTTCTCGTCAAGATGTTCCCACTGTATTTTTTCGCCATAACACCAACCCTCGTCCATAACAGGACGCGGGTTGAACGCATTAATAATAAAGATACCATCGTCGTTCAAGTGTTCGCAGATACAAGCGAGCGAGTTTTCTATATCACGGTCATCGGTCAGCGCTTGGAACGCCCTGAACGGTGCGATTATCATAGAAAACTTTCGGTCGAAAGAAAAATCCGCCATATTGCCGTGGACAAGCGTTATGTTTCCCGAAAGTTCCGGTTTTACTGCCAGTTTTTCGTGGAAAATATCAAGCATCTGCTCTGATAAATCAAGTCCTGTGACGCGGAAACCCTTGGCAGCGAGTGAAAGTGCCACACGCCCCGTTCCACAACCGAGTTCCAATATCTCACCTTGCTGCCGCTTGGCATATTCGAGATAAAAGGGTATATCGTCATGCAGATTATCGCGGTTATCTATGTCATAAAGCCACGCGGAGTTTCTAAATAAATTTTCCATCATATTTCCCTTTCGGCTGTTTTACGGCCTATATACATTAAATGTTCCGACCAACTGAGCAGATCCTCGCGCTCGTAAACCCTCTCGCAGAGGTCGAGCCATAAATCGACTATCTCCTTCGGCTGCGACATGATATTGCCCTCGCACGGCGAGGTGATGCCTTCCTGACCGAAAAAGTGCAGCTTTTCCAGCGGGAATTGCGCCATAAAAGGCAGGACATCGATATGACGGTAAAAATATGATTGAGTAAAGCTATCACCGCAAAAATCCAAATTGTCGGCAAAACGCTTGAAAAAGTATTCGCAATCAGGCATACCGATTTGTTCGGGCATATACTTC
>DHAH01000132.1:22308-23838 GCA_002397345.1 Clostridiales bacterium UBA4959 | reverse complement strand
AAAAACATGGTCGTATTGACCGTCGGTCAATTTATCCGCTTCGCGCGCGTCGCCGGTGATAATTTTAAGCGAAAGCTCATGCTCGGCGGCGCGTTCCGCCGCGAACTTGGTGTTTTTTTGTGACAAGCCAAATAGCGTTACATCGCAGCCCCTCTCCGCAAGGTAGAGCGAATAGCGTCCCGGCCCGCCTCCGATATCGAGAATCCTGTCGCCCTGCTTTATGTAGCGGTCGAGTATCCGGCAGGTTAAAAGGAACTCCGGTCTGCCCGCGATGCGGTTCCATTCGGACTCGACGCCCGCGTCGTAGTAGTCGCATATTATTTTTGTGGTTTCATCCATCAGTTACCCCTTCCGGCTGGTTTACAGCCTATCCATAAGCCATACTTTCGTCTTCGCAATATAAAAAACAAAAAGCGGCTAAGGTTCCGCAACGATTTTTATCGTTCCGCCTTAGCCGCATAATGCTTTTTATGTAAGTTAATCCGGCGCATTTCTGCGCCTACGTTTCAACTCTGAATAAAAACCAATACCGACTAAAGCCTGTGTTACGTTATAATCAAACGCAGGCTTGCCGTTATTATTCGAATTGTAAAACGCTGTCACTGTCACAGTCGATTGACCCTTCGGTAAAAGTTGTCAATAAGTATAGCGGATGATGACCGGAAAGTCAATGTCTATTTTGTGAACATTTTACAAAAGCGGTTTTATATCTTATCAGCAGCATTAAACATCGTTTGCAGTCCAAGCGATATTTTTCCAAGTTACAATATCTAATATTATTTAAAGCCAAAAACAATAATAACCATTATTTATTTTAAATATGTTAAAATCTGTGTTATTATATTTACTACTTAATGAGAGGTGAACGTCGTATATGAATAATCAAACAAACAACGAACAATTTTTTATGAAACATATATTAACCATCACAGATAAAGACATAACCAGCTCGGACAAGCTGTCCTACACAGAGCCGCGCATAGCAGTGGACGCGGTACTGTTCGACGCCGACGGCAATATCGCGCTCTCTTACATGGGCAAATATGACTTACACACGCTGCCGGGCGGCGGCGTAGAGGACGGTGAGGATTTTCGCACAGCAATTAAGCGTGAACTGTGGGAAGAAACCGGCTGTAATTGCGAAATCATCGCGGAATTGGGAGAGATATACGAAAACTGCGCCGAAAATGATTTCACGCAGGTGCGGAGCTATTACATAGCGCGAGTCATCGGCGAAAAAGGCAGTCTGCATTTGACTGACGCGGAAATCGCTGAGAATACGACAGTTGTCTGGCATTCGCCAGATATGGCGTTTAGTATTATAGCGGACAAGCAACACGATAACTACAAGCGAAAGTTTATACAAAAGCGTGATATAGCTGCACTGATAGAGTTTTTAATATGGCTCGTGATACACGACATCCCCTCTTATGATACTTTCGTTAAAATCGAGCCGATCGCCAAAGGTTGGTCGGGCGACAAAAAGTATTACATAAAAACCGCCGACGGCAGGCATATGCTGCTGCGTGC
>DHAH01000132.1:21992-22187 GCA_002397345.1 Clostridiales bacterium UBA4959 | reverse complement strand
CCGACATAACGGAATATGACCGCAAAAAAGCGGAATATGGCATAATGGAGCGCGCATACGGGCTTGGCGTTCTTACGCCGCAACCATATGAGTTTGGTTTATGCGACGGCGGTAAAAGCTGTTATTCCCTGTCGGGCTGGCTGGACGGTGAGGACGCGGAAACGCAGATGCCGCTCATGACCGAAACCGAACAAT
>DHAH01000132.1:8911-21800 GCA_002397345.1 Clostridiales bacterium UBA4959 | reverse complement strand
GGTCTGGGCAGTGCCCGAAAAACCAAACGTTGCGGAAGAATGGTCGAAACGTTATTTTTCTGTTGTTGATGAGCGTATTAACGCGTATCGTTCCGAGGGCGTTCCGTTTGAAGGCAGCGAAGTCATCCTCTCCTACCTTGAAAAGAACCGGGATCTGCTGAAAAACCGTCCGCAATGTTCCCTTCACGGTGATTATCACGCAGGGAACCTGATAATCGATTCTAATAACGAGTTGTATGTGATCGATTGCCTCGATGAATTTGGCACTTACGGCGACCCTTGGTATGATTTTAAGATGTCAGGCGAAAACGGCAGCACATATTTTTCGACCGGACTTGTACGCGGGTATTTTAATGGTTTCCCGCCGCAGGAATTTTGGGATCTGCTTACATATTACCTCGTAATGTCAGCCCTTACATCAATCGTTTGGATGAAATATAATAAACCGGAAGAACTGCCGGAGGTGCTGCGCCGAAACGAAGAAATAGCACGGTTTATAAACGACGGGCGATCTCCGCTTATGAAATGGTTTCTGAAAGATTTTTACATCCAATACACCGACGGCGTACCGTATAAGCTTAAATCTCCGTTTGATTTCTCATTTCTCAGTAAATACGGCAGGGTGTTCAAGGTTTTTGATGATCAGGATTCCGGTAATATCTGCTTTGGTACAGCGGACGGCAAAGTCAAATATTTCGTCAAGTTTGCAGGAGCGCCAACCGAACGCGCATGCGTGGGCGTGGAAGAAGCTGTCGCCAACCTCAAGCGCACCGTGCCGATTTATCGCGATTTAACCCATCCGAACCTTATAAAATTCATCTCCGCCGAGGAGATCGGCGGCGGGTTCGCCATGGTGTTCGAGTGGGTTGACGCCGAATGCATGCATCCGATGTATCCGTCCTCGCACAAAATATTTATGCAGATACCGCTCGAAACAAAAGAGCAGGTATTCCTTGACATACTCGCGTTCCATGCGCATGCCGCGGGAAAAGGGTATGTCGCTATCGACTTTTACGACGGCAGCATTATGTACGATTTCAAAAACAGCAGAACTGTTATCTGCGATATTGATTTTTATACCAAGATCCCTTATACTAACAGTATGGGTCGCATGTGGGGCAACTCGCGCTTCATGTCGCCGGAAGAATTCGAGCTCGGCGCGGCGATAAACGAGGTCACCAACGTCTACACCATGGGCGCGACGGCGTTCGCGCTGTTCGGAGATAACCCAGACCGGTGTTTTGAGAAGTGGAAACTTAGCAAGGAGTTATTTGACGTTGCGAAACGCGCGGTAAGCGATGAACGTGAAGCGCGGCAGCAGTCGATTAAGCAGCTAATAAATGAATGGAAAGCGGTAAAAACATGATTACTTACAGACAAGCTGCCCCGGATGATGTGCGCCCCGCGCTTGATCTTGCATTACGAATGTTTATTAAATTTCAAATGCCCGATTATGAACCGCAAGCTCTCGAGCATTTTAAAGCTGCACATATAAACAATGAAAATTATATACACGATTATACATCAGGTAAATATAAAATGTTCGTTGCTCTGGATAACAATAAAATAGTTGGTATGATAAACGAACACGGTATCAATCACCACATATCAGAAATGGTTGTTGATGGCGAATATCATCGTCGCGGAATCGCTACAGAATTGATGAACAAAATGATATGTGCGTTGAAACTGATTGGCGTTGATCGCATTACACTGACTTCATCGCCGTATGGACTACCCTTTTATTTAAACTATGGCTTTACACCGATTGATAATGAAAAACGAATAAACGGGTTTGTTTTCACCCCCATGGAATACACTCCCAACGAGATTTGGGATGTCCTTGACGCGGACGGTAACAAAACCGGGCGCTACCATGAGCGCGGTCGAAAAATGGCAGCCGGAGATTATCATCTCGTCGTACATGTGTGGAAGCATAACAGCAGGGGCGAATGGCTTATCGACAAGCGCGCGGTGAGGGAAGTCGATGATCTCGGCGGCAAGTGGGAGACAACAGGCGGTTCCGCTGTCGCCGGCGACGACAGCCTGACCGCCGCCCTGCGCGAAGCGAAAGAAGAACTCGGCATTAACCTTGATCCGAATAAAGGAACATTGTTCCAACGCATCGCCCGCCACGGAAACGACGGACGTACATGGTTTCAAGATGCATGGGTGTTCGAGCATGACTGCCCGATTGATGCTGTTCGCTTTCAAGAGGGTGAAACCTGCGACGCCATGTGGGCAACCACAAAAAAAATCCGTGAAATGATGGCTGCGGGAGAATTTTTGAATAAGCGTTTTTACCCGTACTTCGATGAAATGGTGGAAAAGTGGGGAGCGAGATGAAAGTTATGACGAATATTTATGGTTCATAGAACAGATGAGAGTAGAGTTAAATAAATGACATTTAACAAATCCAACATTATATGCACCCCTGAAAATCAAGACATTTCAAATGCGGAACGCAAAATGAAAACCATTCTTTTGATTCTCGGTCCGAATGGTGTTGGCAAAAGCACAACAGCGAAAATTATTCTTGAAAAAATGCCGCATACCGCGCTTGTTGACAGTGATTGGTGCCGAGCAATGAACCCATATAACATGGACACGGTAATATTAAATACATACGGTCTTATAAAGAATTATCTTAATTGTATTAAAATTAATACTGTTATCTTCCATTATGGTTTTCATGGCGACAGAAAAAAGCGGTTTGACACTGTAATGGCTAAACTCCGTGAAGATGGGATAATTTTCGTAATATCTACTGTTATTTTAACGTGTTCGCTTGATGAAAATATAACCCGCGCCCAAAAAGATTCCCGTAATGACGAACGTATCAAGAGAGGTATCGAAAATACATTTCATTACTATGACGGATATGATTATCCAAAAATAGATACAATGAATTTAACCGCTCCACAGGTTGCCGAAAAGATTATAGATTTATATAATAAGGAAATAACGATATGACCGACATTCTTTTTCACAGCGAAGATTTCGTATTCAGCTACCGCGTTGCAGGGATTCTGCTGCGCGACAATAAAATCCTGCTGCAAAAGCCGACCAATGACACCGGCTTCGCCATACCCGGCGGTCATGTTGAGCTTGGTGAAACCAACGCGCAGACACTCACACGCGAGTTCAAAGAGGAGATTGGGGCGGACATTACCGTCGGCGATTTAAAATGGGTCGCGGAGATTTTCTTCCCATGGGGCGATAAACCCTGCCATCAGATATGCCTTTACTACGAAATCGCATTGCGAGATGAAACGCAGTTACCGCTTGACGGCGTTTTTGTGGGCGACGAGAGCATCGAGGGGCAGGATTTTAAGATAGAGTTTCATTGGATGCCCGTTGACAAACTTAGTCAGATTGAGGTTTATCCGACGAACATCGCCCACTTGATGAAGCGATATAACGAGGGTGTCAAGCATTTTATATATCGGGAGGGCGTGTGATGCTGACTATTTTCCCCTACATCACCGTACCTGCGTTATCCGGAAATATAAAATCAGATATAAAAAACCTGCTTTATTTAAACAACAAACAAAAAACATTCGATCACGTTAAATCCGTCGCGGAAACGAACGTAAAAATTGCGGAGCAATACGGGCTGGATAAAGATTTATGTGAGTTATGCGGTTATCTTCACGATGTCAGCGCAGTGGTTACATCGGACGATATGCTACAATATGCAATGGAAAATGATTGGTATATAGATGAAGCCGAAAGGAAATACCCTTTCCTGCTGCATCAGCGTATCGCCAAAACGATTGCCGAAGAGGACTTCGGTATCATAGATAAACAAGCGCTGTCCGCCATTGAGTGCCACACCACTTTAAAAGCAAATCCATCCGCCTATGACATGGCACTTTTTGTCGCCGATAAGCTGTCATGGGATGGTGAAGGATGTCCCCCGTTTTATACGGTTGTCAGCGATGCCCTGAAACAATCGCTTGAAGCGGCATCCCTTGCATATATGAATTATATTATTTCAAATAATATGATTTTACATCCGCATAAATGGTTTAAAAAAAGCCGCGAATATCTGCCTAAATATAATAACGGAGACTTATCACAATGAACACGACTTTCTACCATGCAAGCAACATCGGCGGTTTAAAAGAGCTGCTCCCGCTGTCAAATTTACGCGGAAACAACGAGGTGGTATGCTATTTCACGCCCGTAAGGGCGTACGCCCTTTTTTATCTGCGCGATATGGAGGTAAATCATGTAACCTGCGGTGTGCAAGATAACGGAACTGTCGTTTATCACGAGCAATTTCCAAATCAACTCGAGGTAACCTACAAAAGCAGGAGCGGTTATCTTTACGCTTGCGAAAACAACAACAATATTATCATGGCGCACACAAACGGCGTTTATATGGCAAAACAAGCGATAGCGCCTTCCGGCGAAGAATACATAGAAGATGTGTATACCGAAATTATGAAAGCGGCAGAGGACAGCACGGTTCAGATTATCCGTTTCGAATCGCTTTCCGATGAGAAAAAGCAGGAGATAACCGCTATGATGAAAGGTTATATACTTAAAAGTAATCTTCTAACTGCCGATACACCTAAATCACGTTTCTTTAAGATAAATTTCCCAACGGCGTGGGAGAACGCCGAACAGTCGCTTCTCATCCCAGTAATAAATCACTACGATGCTCTAATCGACGAAAATAACGACCCTGTGCATGACCCTGATGCAGCCAAGGCATATATGGACAAATGGGACGGACAGGCGTTCATCTCGGAATTGCAGCTTTCTACGGATAAGTCTGTGCTGGAAATCGGCGTTGGCACAGGGCGGCTCGCTATGCGGGTTTGCGATAAATGCGGCAATTTCACCGGCATTGACATTTCGCCAAAGACAATAACGCGGGCGAAAGAAAATCTTCGGGAATTTCCGAATGTCCGTTTAATTTGCGGCGATTTTCTAACATATCAATTTGATAAAACCTATGATTTGATATATTCGTCGCTCACTTTTATGCACATACAGGACAAGTGTGCGGCTATAAAAAAGGTGGCGGAGCTTCTCGAGCGCGGCGGTCGGTTTGTGCTATCGATCAGTAAAAATCAGCAGAGCGAGCTCGATTTCGGCAATCGGCACGTTATCGTGCACCCCGACACGCCCGAAGAAATCACCTCGCTGCTGACCGAAAATGGTTTAACCCTCGTAAAGCAGTTTGAAACAGAATTTGCCGTAATTTTCACAGCGGTGGTATAAAAAATGAACCTCCGATGTGGTCTTTTCACCACATCGGAGGTTCATTTTTAAAAGTAAATGGCAACCAATAGAGTCCCTGCAAGTTTATTACCCATAATTGCGTGGGTCTGGGGGAGGTCTTACCTCCCCCAGCGTACCCCACGTTTCTTGTCACACTGCTTCTTCTTCGGACCGCAGCACAAATTCCGGCTCGGCAGTTTTATCCACCACACCGGCGGTGATAATCACGCGCTCGATTTCGGGGCGGGAGGGCACGTTGTACATGATGTCGAGCATGATGCTCTCCATTATGGCACGCAGCCCGCGCGCTCCGGTATTGCGTTCGATCGCAAGGTCGGCGACACGCTCCAGCGCGTCGTTCGTAAACTCAAGCTCGGTGTTGTCCATCGAGAACAGTTTTTTATACTGTTTGATAATGGAGTTCTTCGGCTCGGAAAGGATATTTATCAGCGCCGCGCGGTCGAGGTTGTCAAGACTGACTATAATCGGCAGTCTGCCCACAAGCTCGGGTATCAGACCGTACTTGATTATATCGTGCGGCACTACCTCGCGCAGAATGTTCTGCTGGCGGCGCTCCTCTTTCTTTTTAAGCTCGCTGCCGAACCCTATCACCTGGCTGCCTTTGCGCTTAGTGATAATCTCTTCGAGATTATCAAACGCGCCGCCGCAGATGAACAGTATATTTTCGGTGTTGATCTGGATAAAATCCTGATTCGGATGCTTGCGCCCGCCCTGCGGCGGCACGTTCGAAACCGTGCCTTCGAGGATCTTTAACAACGCCTGCTGTACGCCCTCGCCCGACACATCGCGGGTAATCGAGCGGTTCTCGCTGCGCCGCGAAATTTTATCTATCTCGTCGATATAGATTATACCCCTCTCGGCAAGGTCTATATCGAAGTCAGCGGCTTGAATCAGGCGCAGCAGGATGTTTTCGACATCCTCGCCCACATAGCCCGCCTCGGTCAGCGTAGTCGCATCGGCGATAGCGAAAGGCACGCGCAGCGTCTTTGCCAGCGTCTGCGCAAGAAACGTCTTGCCCACGCCTGTCGGGCCGAGGAGCAACACGTTGCTTTTCTGTATCTCCACGCCGTCGGAATTTTTACGCTGCTTGGCGCCTTTGCCCGACGGCTGCGGAAGCCCGAGAATCCGCTTGTAATGGTTGTAAACGGCGACAGAGAGCGCTTTTTTAGCGGCATCCTGCCCTATGACATATTCGTCGAGCGTGGCTTTAAGCTCCGCCGGTTTGGGCAGCGAGTCGAGCGACAGCCCGATTTTTTTGTCAGGGCGCGCGGTCGACGACTGCGTGTGCTCGGTCACGATTTGATTACACGCGTCGAGACAGTAATTACAGATATAAAGTCCGGTCGGCGACGGGATCAGATAGGTCACCTGTGACTCGCTGCGTCCGCAGAAACTGCAGCCCATCGCACCACCTGACCCTCGCGCGCCGCCGCGATTGGTTGTCGCCATTATGACCACGCCCCTTCACCGTGAACATCGTTCACAGCGTATGCTACTAATTTATTATTAACGGTTTTCAAGCTGTCTTATGCTCTCTTTTCCATAACTGTATCGATAAGCCCGTACGCAAGCGCTTCCTGCGCGGTCATGAAATTATCGCGGTCGGTGTCGCGTTCGATAACTTCAAGCGGCTTGCCGGTGTTGGCGGCAAGTATAGAATTGAGCTTTTCGCGTGTTTTAATGATATGGTCCGCATGAATTTTAATATCCGACGCCTGACCCTGCATTCCGCCCAGCGGCTGGTGAATCAGAATGTCGCTGTTGGGCAGCGCGGAACGGTGCCCCTTCGCGCCGGACGACAGTAGGAACGCGCCCATGCTCGCCGCCATGCCGATACAGATCGTATGAACATCGCATTTTATATAATTCATGGTATCATATATCGCCAAACCCGCGGTTACAGAACCTCCCGGGCTGTTGATATACAGGTTTATAGGTTTATCAGGGTCCTGCTGTTCCAAAAACAGGAGCTGCGCCACCACCAGCGACGATGTGTAGTCGTTGACCTCGTCGGTCAAAAACACGATACGGTCATTAAGCAGCCGCGAATAAATATCATACGCGCGCTCGCCGCGGTTGGTGGTTTCTATTACTGTTGGGACTAAAGGCATATGCTAATACCTCCTCGGATTTAATTAATTATTCGTGATCATCGCCATGATCATGGTCGCAGTCGCAGTCGTCGCCATGCTCATGATCGTGTGTATGATTTGCAGGATCGTCCACTTTATCGGTTATTACCGCGTTATCGCGTATCAGTTTCATCGCGTTGCGCAGTTTTATGTCGCCCTCGAGCATTTCGCGGTCGATGTTGGGTTTCACGTCCTCGACACTCATGTCATAGCTCTTCGCTATTTCGGCATATTCGGCTTCGATCTCTTCTTCGCTGGCTGTAATGTTCTCGGTCTGCGCGATATTTTCCAGCGCCAACCGTGTTTTAACCTGACGCTCGGCGCGCGGGCGGAAATCCTCGCGCAGTCCCTCCAGCGTCATGCCGGTGTATTTGAGGTACATATCCAGCCCCAGCCCCTGCATACGCAGACGGTTTTCATACTGGCGCAGACCCTGTTCCACCTCATCATCAACCATGCAGGCGGGGACGTCGGTTTCGGTCTTGGTTAACAGCGCGTCGACAAGTCGTTCGCTCAATCCGTTTTCAGCGGCGTCGGCGTGCGTCTTTTCAATTTTAGCCTTAACATCCGCTCTGTATTCATCGAGCGTGTCAAAATCGGAAACATCTTTGGCAAATTCATCGTCAAGCGCGGGCAGCTCCGTATATTTTATGCCGTGCAGCTTCACGGAGAACACCGCGGGTTTGCCTTTAAGCTCCTCCGCGTGATATTCCTCGGGGAAGCTGACGTTTACATCGAATTCATCGCCTATGTTATGCCCTATTATCTGGTCTTCAAAACCCGGAATGAACGAATTCGAGCCGAGCTTCAGTTTATGGTGCTCCGCGGTGCCGCCTTCAAACGGTTCGGTTTCGCCGACAACTGTACCGCTGTAGTCGATATCCACGGTGTCGCCGTTCTGCGCGGCACGGTCGGTGACCTCGATCTCGCGGCCGTTGCGGTTGCGCACGCGGTTCATCTCCGATTTGATCATCTCGTCGGTGACGGGCATTGTCAGCCTGTCCGCTTCAAGTCCCTTATACTGTGTGACAGTAACCTCGGGCTTGACAAAAAATTTCGCTTTGAACTGTACGCCTTCCTCAGTGATTTCAGAGACGTCAAAATCAGGGCGGCTGACAGCCTGCGCGCCCGATTCCTCCAGCGCTTCTTTATATGCGGCGGGGACAATTTCTTCCAGTGCGTCCTCATAAAATACGCCCTTGCCGTACATCTTTTCAATTATCCCGCGCGGAGCTTTACCGCGTCGGAACCCGGGCACATTCACTTTCGGGGCGTTTTTCTTAAACGCGCGTGTGACCGCTTCGTCAAAAGCCGCGCGGTCGATTGCAATTTCAAGCTCGACCACATTCTTCTCGGGTGTAGTCATATTTTTCAAGCTCATGTCTTAAACTCCTTGAGTTGGATTGATGTTATTTATATTTGTAATATCGTTATATTATATCCTATTAATAGGAATTGTCAATTAAGAAACAGTAAACAATTAGCCGCGCTGGTTAAATGTTAATTAACTCGCAGCGGTATAAAATTTAAATAGTCGGACGCGACGGGGATAAATTCGATCCCTTCGTAAACGCGGCAGGGCGGAATATCGTAAACGCCATGAATATGTCCGTAATAACAGCGTGTGATACCGTACTCTCGCATTATTTCAACGAATTCGTCGCACACATAATCGCGGTAGACAGGCGGGAAGTGGAAAAACGCCGTCATACGCGAACCGGTTCCGGTTGTTTCGGACGCGTCCCGCAGTTTTAATCCCGCTTCGATGCTGAACCGCAAGCGCCCCGACTCGCGCGCGACAATTTTGGCGTAATCGGCGTTATCAGGCGCGTTTTTCGACGATGCAAGCTTTGCGTCCGTATACCAACCGCGCGTGCCGACTATAATCGTATTATCGACTTTATACGCGTTATTAAAAAGCAGGCTGATTGTCTTTATGTCATTTTCTTTAAACAACGCGGTGAGTTTTGTCATCGTATCCCACCAATAATCATGGTTGCCGCGCGATATGATTTTTTTACCCGGAAGGTCGTCAAGATACCACATATCGTCCAGCGCCTGCTCGAAATTCATCGCCCACGAAACATCGCCGGGTATAACGACGGTGTCGTCGTCGGTAACGGTGTCATGCCAACCGTTATCCAGCTTGGTCATATATCCCATCCAACGGCTGCCGAACACATCCATGGGCTTATCTGTGGCAAGCGACAGGTGTGTGTCCGCCATAACATATAACGCCATGCGGTAAATCACTCCCTTCTTTGAATATTTTAAACTGCGTGGGGCAAAATAGCATTGAAACAATTTCAACAGAAAACGAGGTATTATAATTTATGGGTATTTTCGATGAATATCACAATCTGTATGAACGCCCCGATACCAAACCGCCGAAACATATACGCGGCATAGCCTGCGACGTTAAAAACTGCGCGTATCACGACGGCGATAATTACTGCACCGCGGAGCGCATTGCGATCGGACCGACATTTGCCACGATGTGCGCCGATACAGTCTGCGCCACGTTTAAACCGAAACAGTTTTAATCGGGCGCCGATCAATCAGCGAACGCCAGCACCGAGTCCTCCATTTTATCCGCTTCGATCGAATTATTCGGGTCGAAGCGGATTTTTCTTTGCGCTATCCCGTCAAGCGGCGCGGGAATCGGCGTCCCCGTGTAATCCGACAGCGCCTGTAACGCGTCAAGTTCTTTCACTTTACCCATATCTCCGGCAAGCGATCTGTAAACATCGCCCGCGAATTTATACGCGCTCGCTGTAGATACGGCAAGCAATATACGGTTGCCGCAGACCGACATTTCCCGACTACCGCACCGCGCTGTATATTTTTCCGCGCAATGAAGTCCGACCGCCGTGTGCGTATCGCATAAATAGTTATATCTTTCCCACACCGACTTTATTTCGGCTGCGGTTTCGCTCTCGTCGCACCACATGCCCGTAAAATCGCGCCGCAGCGTCTCAAGCAGCGCGGGCGTTATCTGATACCGCCCGATATCAGATAGCTCGCGCATATAACGCGCTGTTTCGTCCGCACCCGCGGATAAATATAACAGCCTTTCGAGGTTGCTGGATATTAAAATATCCATCGAAGGCGACATTGTCATGTGGAAATGCCGGTTGCGGTCGTATATGCCTGTTTCAAAAAAATCGGTGAGGATTTTATTACGGTTCGACGCGCAGATCAGGCGGTTTATCGGCAGCCCCATCTTTTTGGCTAT
Source organism: Clostridiales bacterium UBA4959 (assembly GCA_002397345.1). GTDB lineage: Bacteria > Bacillota > Clostridia > Oscillospirales > CAG-272 > DTU078. The sequence continues at coordinate 11,177 of DHAH01000132.1, read as the reverse complement.
ATATGCCGCCAAAATATTGCCGAAATTGCCCGTCGGCACGCAGACATCCATTTCCCCGCCCGGCGCTATGCTGCCGGAGTTTATCAAGTCGCAATACGCGGAGATGTAATAAACAATCTGGGGTACCAGCCGCCCCCAGTTGATCGAGTTGGCGCTCGAGAGGATATATCCGCGCTCTTTCAGCTCGGCGCGCATCGTCTCATCGCCGAATATTCGTTTCACGCCGTTCTGAGTGTCGTCAAAGTTACCCACCACCGCCTGCACCGCGACGTTCGCGCCGGTCTGCGTCGCCATTTGCAGCTTCTGCACATCTGACACGCCGCCCGCCGGATAAAAAACCATAATTTTCACACCGCTAACGTCGCTGTATCCCTCCAGCGCCGCTTTACCGGTGTCACCTGAGGTCGCGACGAGTATCAGCGCCTGATTTTTTTCACCCTTTTTACGAAGCGCGCGGGAGAGCAGGCGGGGCATTATTTGCAGCGCCATGTCTTTGAACGCCGCGGTCGGACCGTGCCACAGCTCGAGCACGCGCAGACGGTCACCCAGCGCCGTGATCGGCGCCGCGCCGCCAAAAAAGCGGTCGCCGGAATATGCGGCTTCCGCGTCTTTTAACAATTCGTCATAAGAATAATCGTCGTTTAAAAACAAGTGCAGGACCCTCGCCGCGCGCTCGGCATATGACGCGGCGCAGAGCGCTTTTATCGCCGCCATATCAAGCATTGGCAGCTTGTCCGGCATATACAGCCCGCCGTCGTCCGCCAGTCCCCGTAAAATGGCTGTGCCTGACGAGACAGGAACGCTCTGTCCTCTTGTGCTTATATATTTCATTAATCATTATCTCCGATATATCTATGCGTTTATTATATCATGACGGCTGTTTATTTAACAAGCGATCGCAATAATTTCTGCCGTTTGCATAAAATATACGGTCGATAAGCTCATCGCAATAGTTATATTGACCTAGTTTATCGGCGAGTTTATACAGGTCTGCGATCCCTCTTATACCGTCGAGCAAGCTGTCGGTGCCGTCGAAATCGCAGCCGAGCGCGACGCTGCCCTCCCCGCCCAGCTCGAGTAAACGCTCGATGTGCGCGACGGAAATCTCAAGTCCGCGACCGCGCTCCGAAAGCTGTTCGGGGATGAGGTTGACGCCTATAACGCCGCCCGCCTTGGCAAGGTTTTTAAAATTTTCATCCGTTATTCCGCGCGGATAGTCGTATACAGAGCGTGAGTTGGAATGCGATGCCAGCGCCGGACGACCGTATTCTCCGCACAGCTCGATGATCTCGGCGGTCATGCGGTCGGACGCGTGCGAGCAGTCGGGCGCGATACCCCGCTCCAAGCAGCGGCGCACAATCGTGCGTCCGTAGGACGTCAGCCCCTTATCCGTGTCATACGCACCGCCGATCGCGTCCTCGCCCTTCCAAACGGGCGTGAGTATGCGCATACCGGCTTTGTAAAGTTCGTCAAGCCGCGAGAGATCGCCGTTTATCGGCGCGCCCCCTTCCATAGCGAGGATATACGAAAAGCCGGGGCGTATGTTTCCGCCGCCCGCGCCGGGATCAAAGCCCTCATCCGTTTCGCAGTGCTCACGCGGGATCTGCGAGTCGAGCGTCGTTTTTACCTCGAAAAAGCGGCGCCACAGCAGCTCCGGGTCGCAGCCGTGCTCGCTCCATACGGCAAGCACCTGTGTGTAAACGGAAAAATCGCCCGACCTGTCGAGCGAGATTTGCAGTTCCCTGTTATTTTTTATATCCAGCCCGCGCTTGTGAGTTGCGAGTATCGTATCGCAGTGTAAATCGAAAAGTCTTAGCTTCATTTCGTAAACGCCCCCGTTATGTGGTTGATTTCAAACGCCGCGCCGCCGTCGGGCAGAATTGTTTCGTAAATTTCGATCACGTCAGCCCGAGGCTGTTTATCCGATGGGTTTTGACGCAGGTATCCGGCGATGCCGTATAATATCTTCGCCTGCTTGCGTTTTGTGACCGCCGCCGACGGTCTGCCATACCGCGCGCGCAGCTCCGGATTGTCGCGCCGCATTTTTACCTCGACGAATATAATATATTTTTCGTCCTCCGCGATTATGTCAATCTCCGCTTTCGGAGATATACCGCCGCCCGGTTTTTTATCTCCGCCATACCGAAAATTACGGCACAACACGTTAAAACCGCGGCTTGCTAAAAATTCGCAAGCCACAGTCTCGCCCATATCACCGATTTTATGTGTCGAGGGGGGACGAGGGTACGCTGGGGGGAGGTAAGAC
>DHAH01000132.1:7529-8734 GCA_002397345.1 Clostridiales bacterium UBA4959 | reverse complement strand
CCCCCCGCAGTACTGGACATTTTTAGTTTTATTATTCAGATAATCCACTTTTATATACAAAAGTCTTTGCGTAGCTTTTCTAATTCTCAGCATAGCCGAGAATTAGAAAGCGACCGTTCCTCCGTACCCTATCCCCGTACCTACAGCAGCCTAAACGACTGACGGTGCACGCCGTCGATCGGGCCGAGCCGTTTTATGGCTTCGTAATGTTCTTTGGTCGGATACCCTTTATGTTTTGCGAACCCGTAACCGGGGTATAGCTCGTCAAGTTCAAGACAATATCGGTCACGCGCTACTTTTGCCAGTACCGACGCCGCCGCAATAGACATTGATTTGCCGTCGCCGCCGACAACCGGCATAGCCGGCACATCAAAACCGCGCACAATATTGCCATCCACAAGCACCATATCGGGCGTCGGGGAAAGCTTCGCCACCGCGCGACACATTGCAAGCTGGGCGGCGTTTAAAATATTGAGCGCGTCGATCTCCTCCGGTGTCGCGAACGCGATGCCGTAGGTCACCGCCGCGTTCGTAATTGCGTCGTAGAGTTTTTCTCGTATATGCGCTGTCAGCTTTTTAGAATCGTTCAGCTTCGGCAGCAGTATTTTTCTCGGCAGCACACACACAGCGGCAAAGACATGACCCGCCAACGGCCCGCGCCCGGCTTCATCGGTACCCGCGATTACAGTGTAACCGCGGGCGAAGCATTCTTCTTCGATTTCCCAGTCAGGCGCGGATTTCTCGCGAGGCAATAATTCTTCGCGGGTTGAAAGGATTTCGCGGGGTGAAAAATTTTCGCTCTTCATTCCTGAACCGGTTGAATTTTCAGCCGGAACGTAAATTCTTTTTCGTTGAACCGATATTTTTCCGCCAACCCCGGGCCGCAGGAGTTGGAGCCTATCCCGCTCTGCTTGTAATCGATGTTCACATAGGTTTCGCGGTCGGGAACCAGATCGCGGTCGTTGTGCGCGGCGTCGAGCTGCTCGGTCGAGTAGTGCAGAGCGTTGACGTGCATGGGCGTATCCGACTCAAAGCGCAGACCGTGTCCCGTCATACTGAGCACCTCCGCCCAGCGGGTATCGGCGTGGCTGCCAGACTCCTGCGGGAAGATGTAGTGCTCGTAATTTTCCGTCACGCTCACTTCATGCTTACCCAGCACCGCGGCAAGGTTCTTGTCGGCATATGCCTCGCACGGGCCCAGTCCG
>DHAH01000132.1:3663-7387 GCA_002397345.1 Clostridiales bacterium UBA4959 | reverse complement strand
GTCCGAAGAAGCGCAGCCGCTCGGTATGCTCTGGCATGACCATGCGTAGCCCGAATCGGGGCAGGAAGGGCGCGTCTTTGTCAATCTTAACGCTGTACTCCACGTCCAGCGCGCCGGAACGCGTGACCGTGTATATCACATCGGCGTGAATCACCGGTCGGACTGTGTAGCCGCCCAGCGAAATTTTCGATTTAATAACCGCGCGATCGGGCGTGTTCTCGATAAGCTCCATCGAATAGCACTTTTCAGCGAGCCTGTGATAGCCCCACTTCTGCCATTCCCAGCGGATGTTGCGGTCGTTGTCGGTCGGCGCGCGCCAAACGGTGAGCCGCGCCGGTTCTGTGAGCATTTCGCGCCCGTTGTGATTTAAACCGGCGATAAGTCCGCGCGCGCTGTCGAAGGTGTAGACCGTTTCGCCCACCGATACGGTGATGTAGTGCTCTGTCTGCTCGGTTTCGACCTCATACGGGAATACAGCGGCAGCCGGTACGGACTGCACGGGCGCATCGCAGAGCACAAGCTGCTCGTAACCGATAACGTGACCCGCCCTCGCCCATGGCTTGTCGTAAACCGAAACAAGCGTGAAAGCCACCGTCATGCAGCCGGTAAACTCTATCCCATCGGAGCACAGCAGTATTTCCGCTTTCTCTCGCGGCGCTATGTTTTTTAATTTTGTAATGCCGGAACAGATCACTATACCGTCGCGTTCGAGCGTCCAGCGCAGCTCGTTGTCGAAAGCGGTAAAGAAGTTTTTATTGAATATCGCAAATTTTCCGGCTTTCGCGTCAACCGCTTCGATTTTAAAGGGCTTATACGCTTGTTTCAGCTCCTTCATGCTCGGCGATATGCGGCGGTCAGGATAGACGAGCCCGTCAACGCAGAAGTTACTGTCGTTGGGCTTATCGCCGAAGTCGCCGCCGTAGGTGAAACGGTACGAACCGTCATTTTCGCGAATGGCAACCGAGTGGTCGAGGAACTCCCACACGCAGCCGCCGAAGAAACCGTCCTCACGCTCGATCACTTCCCAGTAATCGCGCAGATCGCCCGGACCGTTGCCCATTGAATGGCTGTATTCACACAGGAACAGCGGTTGGGTGTATTTGTCGTTGCGCAGATATTTTAAGCAGCCGTCGGGCGAGGTGTACATCTGGCTGTCGATGTCGAGAACCTCAGTCTCCTGCACCGAATTTTCGTCCCACTGGTTGACATGCCCGCCCTCGTAATGCACCAGCCGGCTGGTGTCACGCGATTTTATGAAGCGCGACATCGCCTTGTGGTTTTCGCCATAGCCCGACTCGTTGCCCAGCGACCACATAATTATACAGGGGTGGTTTTTGTCGCGCTCGAGCAGCCGCTCCATGCGGTCTACATACGCGGCTTGCCAGTCGGGATGGTTGGAAACAAGATTTCCGTCGCCCGACCAGTACATGCCGTGCGCCTCGAGATCGCATTCGTCAATGATGTACAGTCCCAGCACATCGCACAGCGCCGTCAGACGCGGGTCGTTGGGATAGTGCGAGGTGCGGATTATATTGCAGTTGTTCGATTTGATGATGAACAAATCATCGAGCATGTGTTTATACGGCGTCGCGTGACCGAGCAGCGGGTGGCTGTCATGGCGGTTCACGCCCTTGACCTTAACCTTCTGACCGTTGATATAGACGACTTTATTTTTCACTTCGATCCTGCGGAACCCGAAGTTTATTTTTATAAATTCACTGCCGCAATGCATGTACAGCGCGTAGAGGTTCGGTGTTTCGTCCGACCATTTAAATGCGTCGGTGATAAGCGCGCTGAAATCCGCTCTGCCGTTCGCGTCAGGCGTGACCTTGCCCTCGCCGACAATAGTTACGCCGTCGGGCGCAAAAATTTTCATTGCGATCTCGGGCGCTCCGACTGTTTTAAACTCGACCTTCAGGCTGCCGTTTTTAAACTCATCGTCAAGCTCCTGACGCACAAACACGTCGCTTACATGCGCGCGGTCGCGATAGAGGAGATAAACCTCGCGGAAGATACCCGACAGCCGCCACATGTCCTGATCCTCGAGATATGTGCCGTCGCACCATTTGAGCACCAGCACTTTTATCGTGTTCTTCCCCGCGCGCAGGAATTTTGTGGCGTTAAACTCACTCGTCATGTGGCTAACTTGGCTGTAGCCGACGAAGGTGTCATTTATCCACACATAAAAGCACGAATCCACGCCCTCAAAGTTGAGGAAAACGTCTTTTCCGCCCAACACGCTCGCCGGAACGTTAAAGTCGCGCACATACAGCCCGCAGGGGTTATCGTCGGGCACGTGCGGCGGGTCGCATGGGATGGGATAGTTTACGTTGGTATAACACGGCACGTCGTAGCCGTTGTCAAGCTCGTTCTGCCAGCTTTTTGGCACCGTGAGCTTATCCATTCCGCTGCGTGTGAAGCCCGCGACGGTGAAATCCTCCACGTCATATACCGACGTGTAAAATTTGAAATCCCAATCGCCGCACAATGATTTAAAATACGCGGATTTTTCGCGCGCGCTGACCAGCTCGCCCGACGCGTCGAGTTTCGCTGTTTCAAAGCTGTGATATGGGATAAAATAAGAGCGCGGGCTCTCGCAGTTTACATGAAGGGTGTCAAGGCGTTTATAATAATCGGGAAAAAACATGGTTTTTATTCACCTTTCCATCTTTTTATAGTTGACTATATTTTGTTTGTAAAGGGAGTTTTTTTATCCGCTGGCTGTGTGGAGCGGGGCGTTTTGCACGCCCTTTTCCACTAATTAAACAATCGGGCTGATATAGTCTGTCTTTGTGGGCAGACCGGGCAGAAATTTATTCGGCGCCGCCCAGCGCGCCGCGTTTCTGATTATCCTGCGCACGTTCGGATCATAATAAGAGCGCGCGGTTTCGTGACCCGGCTGAAAATAAAATACCTTGCCCACGCCGCGATAGAAGCAGCAACCTGAGCGGAAGATATTGCCGTGCTGGAACCAGCTTGCGAATACCAGCTCGTCTGGCTGCGGGATATTAAACGGCTCACCGTACATTTCTTCCGTTTCGAGTTTGAAATATTGCGGAATCCCCTCCGCAATCGGGTGCGCGGGCAGGATATTCCACATTATCTCAAGCTGGTTATCGCCCCACTGCAGACTGCCGTCCGAACCGACGATCTGCATAAACGGCTTTGATTTATGCGAGGAGTGCAGGGCTATAAAGCCCATGCCGTTTCGGTATACGCGCCTCCGTATGCATTCGACCAGCCTGTCGTCGACTTCCCCGTGACGGAGATGCCCCCACCAGATCAGCACATCGGTGTTGTTTAACAAGTCCTCGGGCAGTCCCTGCGAGGGATTTAAAAGGGTAACGGTAGTTACATTAAAGGTATCCGGCTCCTCGCCCAGAATTTCAGCTATACAGCCGTGTATCCCGCGCGGGAAAATCGCTTGGACCTCCTCGTTTACGGTTTCGTGGTAATACTCATTCCAAACGGTTACATTTATCATCGTTTTAAACCTCAATCCTCTCGAAAGGTTATGTAATGAATTACATTTTTTCTGTTTTACAGGATTTTTTGCTCGGTTTCTTCATAGGCGCGGTGGCTGGCTGCGTTGTGGTCTTCATCGGGGTCATCGTTTTTAAATTTATTGCGTAACTTTTAAACTTATACTTAAATTCGATTAAAAACTCGGTGAAAATCCGCGCCAAAAGCTTAAATATATGGGTTTTGACGCGGATTTTTTTCA
>DHAH01000132.1:3334-3546 GCA_002397345.1 Clostridiales bacterium UBA4959 | reverse complement strand
TTGACGCGGATTTTTTTCATTAGATATCGAATTTCGGTATTATCAAGCCTGCCCCCTGTTTCACGCCGAAACAGGGGTGCGGGATTAACTTTTTTAACCGTTTTTAGATAAGAAGCGGTCTACTATCTGCTGGCGATAATTTTTTGACAGAGAAGCGAAGAATGCCGAATAACCCGTGACGCGCACCACCAGATCGGGGTGGGACGAGGGGC
>DHAH01000132.1:0-3228 GCA_002397345.1 Clostridiales bacterium UBA4959 | reverse complement strand
GATCGGGGTGGGACGAGGGGTCCTCGTGCGCTTCGCGCAGGATCTTTTCGGTCAGGCAGTTAAGGTTGATCAGCGTGCCGCCCATGTGGTTGTGCGCGTGGATCAGCGCGATCAGCGCGTCGATGCCGCCCGATTTTTCAAGCATATCCGAATCGATGTCCAGGTGCAGCGGCGCGGAGTTTCCAAAGCCCGGCTGCGCCGCGGCGACTGCGTTCGCCTTAAGGGTGGGAGAGAAGGTGTTGATGCCCCTCGCAAAGCCCGGGTCCGGCTCGTTCGAGTGAGAAATCGCCTCGCCGGAGCGGCGCCCGTTGGGCGTTGCGGGTAGACGCCTGCCCAGATCGATTATTGTACCGTGCGAGAACAGTCCGGGTATGATCGGCAGATTATGTTTCGGGGTGCCACCGTCCTTACAGGTCTTCACGAAATAATCGCGCAGACGCAGCGCCCATTTCTCGGCAAGCGAATCGGGCGAACCGAAACGGTTTATGTTTGAAAGCATCAGCCGTTCGTTCTCGTAACCCTCATAGTTGGCGTCGAGAATTTCAAACAGTTTATCCCATGAAAGTTTGCCTTCGTTTATAATGCGCTGCTCGATGGCGGCAAAAGAGTCGGAGACTGTCGCCAGCGCGACGCCGTCGATGTTGAAGTTGACAATATCTACTCCGCCCTCGGAACAGTTGAGCCCGCGCTCGACACAGCCGTGCATAAACAGATTATAAACAACCTCGGGACGGTTGCGTCCCACGGTTTCATAATGCCGGTCATAACCCTGTTTTATCGAATCGACTATGTTCTTTGTATGATAACAGGTGCGCTCGAACAGATATTCAAGCGAACGTTCACTCTCGTCCAGCGCTTTTACATCCTGCAGCGCGTACCAGAACGCCATGCCCATATTGCAGCGTGTGACGTCCTGAAGCGGATATTCCCAGCCGGGGATAGCGCACCAGTTACAGCCGACCTTAATGCGGCGGCGCGCCACCTGAATCGGATAACCGTTGCGCGCGAAACCCTCCTCGATGCCGATATTAAGCGAATAGCTCACGCCCGTGCCGTCTTCGAGGGTATATTCCAGCGAGCGGCGCAAAAGTTCGGGGTTGACTTTATCGGAAACGCGCAGAGCAATATTAATCGGTATCTTCAGCCAGTGCATGGCGTCGAGCACGATGAAGCTCATGCGGCTTGTCATGTCGCGGCTGCCATCGGGAATCAGTCCGGCGATCTGCGAATAGTGTGTATCGTTAAAGAACAGGCTGGCGATGTACCACACCGCCGTATCGTCATCTATTAAACCGGCGGCGATGTCATGTTCATAATAGGGGCGCAGCTTTTCATCGAGCTGGTCGAGCGCGCCGCCCACGAAATAGGTGCGGTCAATGGTCTGGAAATGCGCGATGAACTGGCACGCTTCGCGCAGCGTGCGCGGCGGGTTATAGATAAGCCATTCGTTGATCTCGGCGATCTCGATGAGGTTCTGTTTATACGCGGGATCTGTTTCCTCCTCCGCCATACGGCGCGCTTCGGCTGCGGTGCCGGCAATAAACGCCTGTGTGCCGAGTATTACATCTTCTTCGCAGTCATAGAACGCGGTATCCGCGGGATTGTTGTGAGCGCGGTAATAACGTACTTTTTCAAGCAGACCGCCCCAACCCAGCTCCAGCCCGATTTGTATATCGCCGCCGCAGTGGTTCATACCGCCGAAACCCGGGTGAGTGGCGTATTTGTTCCACACCTCACGCAGCTCGGCGGGCGCGTCGTCCTCGCGATTAAAGCCGATGGGCATATAATCGGTCAGGGGCTTGATCCACGCCCCGCCCAGCGCGCTGTGGCGGTTGACGTATTTGGGCATCTGCTCAAGGAACCGGCGCAGGTTTGTGCCTATGTAACGGTAACCGTACGGTTTATCGGTTCCGATTGCTTCGAATTTAAAATCCGGGAAATAGACATAGCCCCAGTCGTCAAAATCCATCTTGCCAACGCCGATGTGTTTAATTTTGAAATTGTTTATTGCCATCTTGTCGTCGTGCAGTCCCTGTATACGCTCCGCAAATACAGGACGCATAACGGTTCTTTCTGTGTTTAACATTACATGTACCTCTTAAAATATTTATAACGATATTTATTGCGCGGCAGGGATAATTCCCGCCTTGCGATTTATGTACATTACAGGGAACGCCGCCCCGGATCACCGCTTAAAAAAAGTCACGATTTCCGCGCGTTCAGACCCTTCGAGCACAGCAGCTCCACGGCGCGGTTAATCTCGGTGTCAGACGGCGGCTCCACGCCCTCGGTGGGGTCGTTTATATCCAGCGCTTCGTATTTGCTGACCCCCAGCTTGTGGTAAGGCAGCACCTCGACAAGCTCCAAAGCGTTTTTATGTCCCGCGCGCGCCGCTTCATCCGATATATCCGCAAGCAAATCGGCGATACCGGTCAGCTCGCCGTCGTTAAAGCCCGGCACATACGGCACGCGTATCCACACACGCCGACCGCTTTTGCAAAGCCGCCGCAAATTCTCGATTATACGGGTGTTTTCCGCTCCGGTCAGGCGTTCGTGTGCTTCCGGTGACGCCGCTTTTATATCATAAAGAAACATGTCGGCAAGCGGCAATATGCGCTCGAAATAATCCCACGGCACGTTTCCCGCGGTGTCTATCGCCGTATGTATACCGGATTCTTTGCAGCCTGCAAGCACGGCATATAAAAAGTCCGGCTGCACCATGCACTCGCCGCCGGTTATCGTCACCCCGCCGTCAGAGCGCTCGTAATACGGCAGATCGCTTTTAACCGATTCCACCACATATTCGGCTGTCACCTCGCGCCCTACACCCGCAAGTGCGCCCGAATAGCAGGTTTCGGTGCATTTCAGACAGCGCGTGCATTTCTTGCGGTCGATCACATGGCGCGGCTCGCCATTTTCACCAAAGCGCATTATAATATGCGCTCCTGTCGGGCAAACGGTAAAACATTGCCCGCAGCCGATACATTTTTGGGGGTAAAACTCCAGCGCGGGTTTAAATTCGATGGATTCCGGGTTATGGCACCACACGCAGCGCAGATTGCAGCCCTTGAAGAATACCGCCGTGCGCGCGCCCGGCCCGTCATGGATGGAAAAGCGCTGTATATTGAATATAAAGCCTTTTGTATGCTTTATCTCGTTGTAAGGGTTCATTAAATCACTCATTCAATAAATTAATTCAACGTAATAATAGCATACCCGCCGCCCCGT
>DHAH01000130.1:29857-30550 GCA_002397345.1 Clostridiales bacterium UBA4959 | reverse complement strand
GCGAAATGCATTTCGCTCATAAAGCCGTATAAAATCGATCTTCCTGTATATTTCGACTTCGAGTATTATTCCGAAACCGACGCTAACCCGCGCGTCGCATACACAAAAGCACTGCGCACTGCTATCCATAAAACGTTCTGCGAGCGTATACGCGCCGCCGGCTATAGGGCGGGTATTTATACCAACATCGACTATATAACCTCACGCGTCAACTGGAGCGAACTGCAGGGCTATGCTCTGTGGCTGGCGCAGTGGCCGCTCGGCGCGTCGCGGAACATATCATGGAGCGAGGTTAAGGACACGGCGGTCAGCGCAAAATACGGCAATCCCGCCATATGGCAGATTGGCAAAGGGCGCGTCGATGGTATCGCGACAGACGTGGATTATAATTATGGCTATATGGAGTTGCCAAAAAATAAACCCGCTGCGCCTGCCCCAGCTCCTGCTCCTGCACCTGCGCCGGTGTTCAAAGCCGGTGACAAAGTATGCGTGATCAAATATGACGTCGACCGGCAGGGTACGCGCAGGGCGTCGGTATATGGCGGTGGCGGTCAGTTTGTCGTGTATCACGACGCATATGATGTGATCAGCGCGACCGGATCGCGCATCGTGATTGGGCGTGGTAAATCTGTAACAGCGGCGGTGGACGCGGGCATACTCAAGCGGGTATGAGATTCCTCAAAAAGCTGCTGG
>DHAH01000130.1:29200-29748 GCA_002397345.1 Clostridiales bacterium UBA4959 | reverse complement strand
CGGCGTATACATATACCTCGGCATGTTTGCGATAGCTTGCCTTTTATCGTGGATCGTGATCCGCGATGAGCCGACGGCTTTGATCGCCGCAGTATTTGCCGCGGGCGGCGTCGAGAGCATAATTGGCGGCATTATCAAATTGACGGAACTTGCGAAAGAATATAAAATTAAAAAACAGGAGAATAAAACAAATGACTGATATTACACCTACTATCGTATTACTTATCACGCTCTGCACACTGGCGCTTGTTATAGCGACGGTGCTAATGAGCAAAAAGCCGGCTGACGGAGAAGGGCTGACGCTGCCCGAGTGGGTCGAGAATCTTGTCGGCGCGGCTGAGCAGATATTTGTCGGCTCGGGTCGCGGCAAGGAAAAACTATCGTATGTCGCGGCGGCGCTTGAGCGGCTCGGGTATGTGTTTGATGTAGACGATATATACGATGCGACGCGCGCTCTAATCGAAGCTGCTGTGCGCGCGATAAATAAAGGATAAACGGTTATGCCGGGCAATCTGTTCTCCGCCGATATTAATTTTCCGAATTTAAGC
>DHAH01000130.1:27610-29051 GCA_002397345.1 Clostridiales bacterium UBA4959 | reverse complement strand
GGAAACAGTCGACGGACGAAAAGATCGATGTTATCCTCAACTATTTGTACCAGCTCCGCGAGCAGCTGCGCTATACGCTTGGGAACCTCGACTGCGGCAATTTCAACGATACCGGGCTGAAAGAAATCGGCGATGAAATCAGCGATCCGATTTATAAACGGATTAAGGATACCGATGGCAATGTCGCCGAGCTGAGCGTAAGGGCTGACGGGCTGTCCAGCCGCGTTTCAAGCGCGGAAGGTAATGTTTCAACGCTGCAGCAAACGGCAAATTCCTTGATGTCGCGGATTTCTAATGCGGAGGGAAATGTCTCGACGCTGCAGCAGACGGCGAATTCATTGACGTCGCGGATTTCAAACGCAGAGGGAAATGTCTCGACATTACAGCAGACGGCGAGCTCGCTCTCCTCGCGCATGTATAACGCCGAAGGAAATATCTCGTCGCTGTCGCAGACGGTATACGGTTTTAAGATAAGCGCGTCGAACGGCGATACATCAAGCATGATATCGCTCATGGTTGGGTCAACGGTGATTTCGTCAGCGCAGATCGCGCTTTATGGCATGGTGACTTTCGGCGCATTAAGCGGGTATGGAACTTCTGTTATAAACGGAGCGAATATCACAACTGGTACAATATCCGCTTCACGTATTGGAGCCAACAACGGCATGTATATACAGTTTCCTAATGATTTAATGCTCGGTTCAACAGGAACTATATGGAACGTTAGATTGCTCAGGTTCCCGGCAGCGTCGCTCGAATGTTATGATAATACAATAAGCATATCCGCTTACGGCGGTGTATACATTAACGGAAGGCAAGTTCTTACAGCATAATGGAGGAATTATAACAATGCAATTACATAAAATTGTTGACGCATATCAAGCTGTTGACCAAATGCGATGGATGGAATATTACAACGGCAGTCAGGTGGTACGCTCGGAGCGCGAGCTGCCGTTTGACTATGCCGTCGGTCTTGTGGAACTGGGCGGCAAGCTGAAATCGCATTACGAATATTTCATTGCGGAAGAAAAAAAGCTGATGATGAAATACGCCAAAAAAGACGAGAATGGAAATCCTGTTATAAACGGGCAGGAAGTCAAGTTTTCCACAGCAGAGGAGAAAACGGAATTTGACGCCGAACGCACCTCGCTTGGCGAAACTGATGTGGCAATAGACGGTTTGCCGATGAGGATGAATAAACCCGCGAGTGTACGCTGCTCATGGCTTGAAGCGCTCGACGGATTTATAGATTTCGTTTAAGAGGGTGTTACATTATGGCGTCAGGACTGCCGAGACTTCCGTTCCGCGACGGGATCGCGAAAAAGCAGCAGATAAAATTCAGCGGGTTTGACCGCCGCGATACCATGACCGATGGTGCGCTCTGTGATGCGCTCAACCTGTCGAGCGAGTTATATCCTACGCTGGGCGTGCGTGATCCGCC
>DHAH01000130.1:26551-27487 GCA_002397345.1 Clostridiales bacterium UBA4959 | reverse complement strand
CGCTGGGCGTGCGTGATCCGCGCCGGGTCGCGCCTGTCATGGTATCAACGCCGCGCGGTATTACCGGCGGCGATAAGCTATGTTATGTAAGCGGGGATAAGCTGTACTATAACGGCGTGCAGGTTTCGACGGTTAGCGCGAGTGATAAGCAGTTCGCTATGCTCGGAGATTATATTATTATACTGCCGGACAAGGCGTATTACGATATTGTGTCGGGGCAGTTCGGAAAGCTCGAGGAAAAATACATCGGCGCGGCGGGTGCGATTTCGTTCGCCAACGGTACATACGCGGGCAAGCCTGCAAACGGTAACGCGCTTATAACTACGGGTACGGCATTTACGTTTAAGGTTGGGGACGCGGTGACGATCTCCGGCTGTGTCACACATCCAGAGAACAACAAAACACCAATTATTCGAGAAATCTCAAGCGATAAGAAAACACTGTTTTTCTATGAAAATACTTTTGCGATCGGCAGTGAGTCGGGTGCGGTTACGGTTGCCCGGACGGTGCCTGACATGGATTATATCTGCTCCAACGATAACCGCTTGTGGGGCTGCAAGGGCGACACCGTATACGCGTCAAAGCTGGGAGATCCGTTTAACTGGAACGTGTTCGACGGCGTGGCTACGGACAGCTTCGCGGTCGATACGGGCAGCGCGGGGAAGTTTACCGGGGCGTGCTCGTACCTCGGATATCCGGTGTTCTTCAAAGAAGATGCCATTTACAAGGTATACGGCTCGAAGCCGTCCAATTATGAGCTGCTCGCTTCCGCTTCGCTGGGCGTGGCGGAAGGCTCGGCGGCGAGTCTGGCTATTGCCGGTGAGCGGCTGTTTTATCTGTCGCGCACAGGCGTGATGATGTATACCGGCGGCATACCTTCTCCGGTCGGTGAACCGCTGGGCGGTATATTATCGCAAGGCGTCGGCGGCTCTGACG
>DHAH01000130.1:19879-26397 GCA_002397345.1 Clostridiales bacterium UBA4959 | reverse complement strand
ATGCGGTATTACCTGTGCGCGTCGAACGCTGCGGGAGCGCATGAAATGTTTGTGTTCGACACCGAGCGCGGTATGTGGCAGCGCGAAGTATGCTCGCCCGCGGGAGTATGCGGCTTCGCGTATGTCGTCGGTCAGGGGCTGTATATGCTCGAGCGTGATGGGGTATTATCGTTCTTGCGTGGGACGGTTCCGCCTGCCGATTATATCTCGGAGGGTGCTGTGGCTTCACTCGCCGAGTTCGGCGATTTTACAGAAAACGATCCCAACGTTGACGGGGTAACCAAACTGCAAATTCGCGTTGCGCTCGATGCCGGCGCAGAGATCTCCGTTTATATCGCGTATGACCGGTCCGGCGCGTGGCAGCATGTTAAATCGCTGACGACGACTCCGGCACGCTCGTTTTATTTGGCGGTAGTGCCGCGCCGCTGCGACAGCTACCGTGTGCGGATAGTCGGGAGCGGCGGCTGGCGGTTGTATTCGCTGACAAGGGAGAGTTATTCGGGTTCGGAATTAATATGACTGTATGGTCGGGGTGTTACTCCGACCGATTATAAAAAAGGGGGACTATATGGCGTATACATACGAAGATTTTGAGAGGGCGCTGAACGCCGCGGGAATGAATAATCGGTTTTCACAATATGACCTTGAGCTTGCGCAAAAATATCCGTCGGCGGGCATGGGGCTGCTTTCCGCGAAGCGCGATTATTATAACACCGCTATGGACGACGCGGGCGCCGCTGCTCGTGCTGCGGCTAACAATCGCGCTGAAGAGATACGACGCCAATATGGAAATTACATCGGCGGAGCGGATGGAACGCAATACAATCCATATCAAACACCGTCGTCGTTTTCGCCCGGAGCTGCGCCGGAATATAAAAACAATTACGCTGATGAGCTGGCGGATATATATAAGAACGTTAAAAATTACGGCGAATACAGCTACAGCGCGCCGCAGCCGACGTATAACAACCGGTATGGGGGGCAGATTGACGCTATATTAGGCGGTATAATCAACCGTGCGCCGTTTTCGTATGACCAAAACACTGATCCGTCGTATGAGGCCTACAAAAAAGAATATACCCGCGAGGGGCAGCGCGCGACGGCTGACGCGCTGGGCGCTGCATCGGCGGCGACTGGCGGACGTCCGTCCTCGTATGCGGTTACGGCGGCAGGTCAGGCGGGCGATTATTACGCGTCGAAACTGTCGGATAAAATCCCCGAGCTGTATAATCAGGCATATAACCGATATTTGCAGGAATATCAAAATAAGTTGTCGTCACTTTCGGCGGTGCAGGGCGTTGAACAGAATGACTATGCGAAATATCTCGATAACCTTTCGCAGTACAACACTAACCGAGGGTTCGATTACGGCATTTATTCCGATGGGTATAACCGATTGTTGTCCCAACTCGACGCCGGGCGGGCGCTGGAGAGCGACGATTACGGTAAATACCGCGATAACCTGTCACAGTATAATGCCGACCGGAGTTTCGATTATGGACAACTGCTCGACGATCTTAATTATAAGCAGGGGAATGACCAAACGGCGTATAACCGCGGACGTGACGCGCTTTCTGATACGCAGTCCGCCTATCAGAGAGATAGGGCGCTTGCCGAGATTGCCGCACAATACGGTGATTACAGCGGTCTGCGTGCGCTGGGGCTTGATACATCGGCGTATGAAAATAATTTGGCTTCGGCTCGTCAGAACGACGAATATAACCGCCAGCTTGAACTTGCCATGAACGCGGCGAAATACGGCGATTACAGTCAACTGAATGCGTTGGGAATTAATACTTCGCGCATTGAGAACGAAGGTGGCGGCAACAGTGACACATATAAGCGTCAGCTTGAACTTGCAAAGCTGGCGGCGCAATATGGCGATTACAGCGGTCTTAAAGCGCTTGGGATTAACGTCTCCGGCAGCTCTGGATCTTCCGGAGCGGGTTATTATCCTGCGTATGTTGATCCGGTCGAAGGCGGATATAAGTTAACAAAGAGTCCGGACAGCGATAACCTGTATGTGCTGACTACACAGAGGGGACGTTTTCCGCTCGATTCCGCGCAGGTTTCGGAGGTGCGCAACGCGTACGACCGCAATAACAAAGGTAAGGCCACGGATGCCGATAAAACCATACTCAAACGTTATTTTACAGATAACGAGCTGGGTACATCGTCCGGCGGCATAGAGAATATAATCGCTCGGTTTAATGCCGGAGATTATTCTGACGAAGTAGTAAACGCGCTGCTGGCTTATGGATATACAATGGACGACATTAATAAAGCGAAAAACGGGGGTTAAAAAATGGCTATAAGATTACCGTCGGCGTATGATAAGAAAAAGCCGGTATTATACGAAGAAAAACCGCGACTTGCGCCGGTGGCGGTAAAACCGCTTGTGCCGTTGCCGAGCGTGAGCGTGCCAAAGAAAGAAATTCCCGCGTATGTACCGCCTTCACAGCGGTTGCCAGTGTTATATAAGCCGCTCACGCTTGAGGAGTTTAAGACAAACACGCCGGAAGGTCTTGCTATGCGTCAAACCGCACTCGACGCTGTGCGGGAAAATAGGGATAATTCGACACAGGCGCAAATGGCGCGCCGGATGGGTAATGCGAGCGGTTTTTATGCGGGTAGCGAATATTTAAAAAACGAGTTATCGCGCGGAGTTATGGATACGGTGCTTAATACGGCTAACACGATAGGCGGCGCTGCCTCCAGGTATAAAAATAAATTTACGCTGCCGGATGCTCGTGACGGCAAACTACCGCTTGCATCGAAAAAAGAAGATGAAAAAAAATATGCGGAAGGCGCGTCAGAATATATCTTAAACTCTGCCGCGACAAAACAGCTTGATAATAACGCCCGCCGCTCGGCTGAGCTGTATGATTTAACCGATAAAAGTGGATTAACAAAATTCAGCGGAGAACTGTCATATAACATCGGGCACATGCTGCCTTCTGTGCTTGCAACGGCGGCGACCGGCGGCGCTGGCGCTCCGGCTGCGCTGGGACAGCTTATATCTTCCGGTATTATATCGGCGTCTACATATTCTTCGGCGATCCGTCAGGCGATTTCAGAGGGTGCGTCGGCGCAGGATGCCGCGAGCTATGCCTTACTTTCTTCATTCGTAGAGGGTGCAGGTGAGCAGCTTATAGGCGGCGCGGCAGGTCTTGGCAAGGGTATAATTGACGGTGCGCTGGGCGGCGCATTGACAAAACTCACCGAAAAAATAACAAATCCAGCGCTGCGTGCCGCCGGGTCGTATATGCTTAAAAATGTTATCGGTGAAGGCATCGAGGAAGGTATACAAGAACTTGGAGATACTTTGGCGAAGCGTGCCACATATGACCGTAACGCTAAAGTAGATTGGGGTCAGGTTGGAGGCGCGGCGCTCATGGGCGGTGCGATCGGCGCTCTATTTGGCGTTTCTGAGATACCTGAAAGTTATAGAGGTGCGGTCGCGGCGCGAGAGGGTGCAAAGATAAATACGTCGCCCGGAGCGGTGCAGGCGCTTATAAATGACGCGCAGGGATCTCCGGATGTGAGCGGCTTTGCGTCGGAACTTGACGCAAAGCGCAGAGCGGGCGGCGACATCACCAATGAGGAAATCGGCGCGCTGTCCATGATGAACGACGCGGTAAAGCTTCGCGGACTACAAAATGATTATAATACAGCGGCTCAAAAAGTCGCGAGCGAGTTTGAAAATGATGGACTTGTGATGCTTCCGAAAGCAGAAGTACAATATTCTGTCGGCGATGTGAAATTTACACAGAGCGATCTTGACGCCGGAATTAACAGTGTGGCGCATATGCAGCCGGTCATAAAAATTTCGGGCGAAGAATATAAAAAATCTGAAATTGACTTAGCAACACAAGTCGGCAATTATTTTAATGCTATAGGAAACGTAGCTCGTTCTCCGCAGCTTGGTAACGTTACCCTTGATATTAACGGGGTAAAAGATGATATAGCACATGGCATAGGCAGGGTTAAAGCGGCGTCTTTTGCTGCTGTTCCAATGATTATCGAACAGGGTAAAATAATAGATTTTCAGACGAACTGGAAAAACAGAAGCTACGATACCGCTGTGGTCGCAGCTCCAATCGTTATTGGTGAAAAGCCATACATAGGTGGAGTAGTATTAATACGTAATAACGGAGCAAATAGATTTTATTTACATGAAGTGCTGACAGAAGAAAATGGCGCATTGCCGTTCAAGACCGGGACTTCAGTGAAAAACATCAGCACCCCCGGCGGCAATGCACCATCTGTTATCAGTTTACTCCAAAAAGTTAAAGATGTCAAGTATAATTCGCAAAAAACAGATGCAGAGTTTAACGTTCATACCCAATATTCGGGCGATCCATCAGCTTCCTCAACGCCGCGTAAAAAAACGGCTCCTGCATCCGATAACAGCATAACACAATCCGGCGACGCTGTCAATACATTATACGCAAACGGTAATAAAAATGTAACAACAGTTCCCCGGTTGGTGCTGCCGAAAGCCGGTGAATCGCAGGCGGCTTATACCGGTCGGATGTGGAGCGTATCGCCGGATGATATTGCCGTCGCGGAGCGGCTGGGAGCGAAGCTGGGGCGCGAAACTGCGTTTTATTATTCTGCCGGTCCTGAAAACGGTTATTACAGCGACGGCAAAATATATATTAACACTGCGTCTGAAAATCCCGTGTTAGCGACGTTCGCGCATGAGCTGACACACTCGGTAGAAGGCGTGAAAGCTTATACCGGTCTGCGTGATTATGTGACAGGCAAGCTCGGTGACGGGATTGACGCGGCGCGCGCGGAAATGGTAGAACGTTATGCGAAACATGGGATTACACTCGACGGGACATCGGTTGATACGGAACTGGTCGCGGAATATCTTCAAAAAAATCTTATGACCGATGAGGCTGCTATAAATTCGCTTGTTAAACGTGATCGCTCGCTTGGGCAGCGGATTAAAGATTGGTTAGAGGGGATTATAACGAAATTGACCGGCACGCCGGAGCAGCGCGAAGCTCGCAGGGTGCGGGATATGTATGCGAAAGCGCTGGATCAGAGCGACGCTATAAAGAGTGCAAAAACGGAATATTCTATATCTACTACCGCGGATCCGGAAACTGTCGAAGAGCTTCGCGGCAAGGCGAAGGACGCCGCTGATCGCGCGGCTCGGACGCTGGCGCGTGATATGACGAAATTACTATCTGTAAAATATGGCGACATGCAGAGCTTCCTTCTGCCCTCGGCGCAGGAAATAGCAGCTGAATATTGGACAAGCGGGAAAATCTCTCCTGAAACACTCGACCGTGTATTCGAAGAGGCGTATAACCGCGGGATTGTTGACAACGAAGCTTATCTTTCCGAAAATGATGAGGTTCGTGCGGCTATACACAGCACGGCGCTCACGTTAGGCGAGCGTAATATGCACGATATTGGCGATTATGAAGCGTTCCGAAAACGTAATTTTGGCACTCTCCGTCTAAAAAACGAAGGCGGGATGCCGGTCGATTCTTTTTATACCGAACTTGCGGAAATGTCTCCTTCACTGTTTCCGGAGAATATCACACATCCCGCAGACCAGCTCCGGCATATAGCAGAGGTGGCACAGAAACTTAAACGTGCTGAATATGACCTTGATACTTATTATGGTTCGGACGCTCCGATGTTCAAGGAAAGCGCGCGGCGCGATTTTGAACGTTCAATAAGCGATTACACGACTGAACTGGACAAAGTTAAGCGGTATGTCAATGATGCTAATGCTCGGGCGGAAAAGCGTGAAGCGGGTTTACGCATGGTGTCCGCGGCTGGTGATACTCCTGCTGAACGAAGCGACACGGCAAAAACATTAAAAAAATTCTATGATGAGGTGAGCAAACAGCGAAAAGAAGTTTCAAAAGTAGTACAGCGTATTATGCTCACCGACGCAGACAATGCCGTGGTTGAGCAGCTTCTCGCGGGTTCGATTACGCCGGATAAATTGGCTGATGTTGAAAATCGTGCAGATATTTTGCAGGTGTATGAAGCGAAAAAGAAGCTTGCCGCTGCCGAGTCTCCTATCAAAAGGTATAATGCCGGTCGTAAAGAGGGGCTTGCCAAACAAGCCGATGAGAGCATCGGAAACATAATGCGTTGGGATGATAAAAAGAGCGGATTATTATATGAACGTGAAACCTTTGAACGTAATATCCGTGATATTGCTCCCGACAAAGAAACCGCTGACCGTATGATCGCGACATACCGCACACCAATCATGAAGAATGAGCAGGCGGCTATACTATTTAAAGATGATTTACGTAACCGCGTGCGCAATTTAAGAATTTCTGATAAAATAATTAAAGGTAATGAAGTCAGCGAGTCGGCGGCAGTCCAATTCATAGGCGAATATGATTATATCCTCCGCAGTCTCGAAAAAAAGCCGCGCGGGAAAAAGGATCTGCACGGTAAAACATATGAGGATTACGCGAATGAACTGCGTAACTTTGAAGCTGCAAACCCGAAACTTGACTTTGTTGCGGTGCGTA
>DHAH01000130.1:18738-19781 GCA_002397345.1 Clostridiales bacterium UBA4959 | reverse complement strand
CTTTGTTGCGGTGCGTAAAAAAGCGAATAAAATGAGCGCAATATACGACGAGCTATACGGACGGCTTAACGATGCGCGTATACTTAACGGTTATGCTCCTATCGAATACCGTAAAGGGTATTTTCCTCACTTCAACGATGTTGAGCCGGATACGCTGCTTGCGAAGATTGCTGCCGAATTTGGGTTTGACACCTCTCTCGACTCGTTGCCGACTACCATTGCGGGGCTTACGCAGAATTTTAAGCCGGGAAAGAAGTGGGAGTCATACGCGTTGGAGCGCAAAGGCACAGAGACAACTTACGACGCGCTCAAGGGCTTTGACCGCTATATTGAAACGGCAGCGGATGTCATATTCCATACTGACGATCTCCAGCGGTTGCGAACATTGGGGCAAGAAATACGGCTTGCGACTGCAGATGATAAAATTAAGCAGCAAGCATCGAAAATCCTCGCTGATGAGACACTGACGCAAGAACAGCAGTATGAACAGATAATAGATTTATTCAAAAACGGAAAATATCAGTTAAAAGGTTTTGTAAATAGCCTTGACGAATATACGAATATTCTTGCGGGTAAAAAATCAAAACTCGATCGCGTTGGGGAAGAAAGGCTCGGGCGTGGATTTTATCAGAGCATGAAAAAGCTTGAGTCACGCGTTGCGGCAAATATGGTGGCGCTAAACCCCGGGTCGTGGTTGACAAACTTCATTCCGCTGCATCAAGCGGCGGCGCAGGTAGACAATAAATATATGGTGCGCGGTATGTTTAACACGCTTAAAGCGTTTAAAAACGGTGACATGTTGGAGAATTCTTCGGCGTTTTTAGTAAACAGACGCGGGAGTGATCCGATCGTGTTGAGTATGACCGATCAGGCGTCGAAGCTTTTGTCTATGCCTATGACATATATAGATACATTCACTGCCGGCTCGGTCGTGCGTGCGAGGTATTATCAGAACCGCGATAATGGCATGGATATTAATGCGGCATTGACCGAGGCTGACAGCTTCGCGTCGTCGGTCATGGCGGGGCGCGCAAAAGGCGACA
>DHAH01000130.1:15837-18637 GCA_002397345.1 Clostridiales bacterium UBA4959 | reverse complement strand
CGGTCATGGCGGGTCGCGCAAAAGGCGACATGCCGACTCTGTTCGCGGCGAAAAACCCGTTGACAAAATTATTTACGCAATTCCAGCTTGAGGTTAATAACGAGCTGTCGTACATATTCAAGGATCTGCCGCGCGAGCAGAAAGATAAAGGTGTGCTTGCGGTTGCGGCGTCGCTGATGAAATATGCCGTGGGGGCTTATCTGTTCAACGAGTGGTACGAGGAACTTGTCGGTCGACGAGCCGCGTTTGATGTGCTGGGCATAGTAAATGATACAGTTGGCGATATGAGCGGATATGAGCTTCCGAATATAGCAGGTGTCGCAGTTGATACGGTTAAAAATCTCAAATTACCCGGTCCAGAGATATTTAAAACTAAAAAGGTTGGTACATCTCAAGCAATAGGTAATCTCGGCGGGGAAATATCGCAGAACTTACCGTTTGTCGGCGGCTTGCTCGGCGGCGGGCGACTGCCTGTCAGCGCTGCTATACCGGATATACCGAAGCTTATAACCACCGGTGCGAATTATGCGGACGGTAAGATAACACTGCCGAAAGTGGCTGACACGGCTGGGCGGGAGCTTGTCAAGCCTGCCGCATACCTGCTCCCTCCGTTTGGCGGCGGACAGGTGCTTAAAACGGTGAGCGGTATCGATGCTGTCGCAAAAGGTGGGACATATGCGACGGATAACGACGGAAATAAGAATTTGCAATTTCCAGTAGCAAACGATAATCTGTTTGAAACTGCGAGTAATTATGCAAAAGGCGCGTTGTTTGGTAAAATGGCGCTGCCCGGTGCGCGGGATTGGGTAAAAGGCGGATTTGGCAGCAAGTCTCCGGAATTCACTGCGGCATATCAAGAGCTTGGATCGCTCGGAATATCAAATAACGATGCGTTTGCTGTTTTAAACAAAATTAGTGACACAAAGTTAGTCGAAAATAAACTCGCGGCGTTGACCGGTTCCGGTATAAGCGCCTCTGGCAGAGCGGTTATATTCAAGCATATGATTGCATCTGACAAAGAAACATCTGTAATGAACATGCTTGAAATAAGCGGAGAAGACCCTGGCAACATCTACTCTGCATTATACAAGCTTCGCACCGCAAAAGAAAATAAAAATATGAATTTATCAGATGTGAAGCGTCAACAGCTTGAAAATACGGCGTTAACTGATAAAAGCAAAGCGTATATATACAGAAATATTCTTGCGACAGATACAGAAGAAAAACTGTTCATGGTGCTTGACGGTCTTGGAGAAAACGCGGTTAAATCGTATAAATTAATTTCCGCGCTGCACAAAGCCGACAAAACAGTCAAAAAATATTCTGTTATTGCCGAGTCAGGTATGACTGACGAGTCAAAAGCAGCGGTATTCAAAAATGTAGCTACGGAGGCGGTTGTCAATCGCTTTAATACTGCTCAAGCATATGGTGTTACCGTCGATACATGGGCGAAGTTTTACAAAGTGCTTGATATATTCGGCGCCGGCGACAGTGTGTCCCAGGCCAACGCCGAAAAAGCGTTGCGGCTGATTCCAATATCTACAATGCAAAAGGCGGCGTTGTGGCAACTGGCAAATAAAAGTTGGAAAGCGGCGTCAAACCCCTTTTCTCCGCAGGTTGGTGAAGCTGTAGTCGCCGCGATGAACGGCAGAGTGCTGCTCCCGGCGCTCGGCGGGACTTTACCGAAGGCTGGCGTAGCGTTGCCTAAACTTGGAGAAAAATCGACGTTACCGAAGCTGGGCGGTGGCGTGGTGAAGCAGCCTAAAATAGGGTGAAAAGTGACATAAGCCAACCATGAAATAACCATGAAAAGTTGAAAAACAAGGATTTTAAGAGGGTGTGGAAAAGATATGATAAAAACAAAAAGTGCTTTAATAGGCTTATAAAAAGATAGTGGGGAATGGCGAGATAACGTAAAATACGGTGTAATCACTCCCAACCGTCCCCACCATAACAAAAAACAGGCGTGATAGGCAATTAATAAGCCTACCACGCCTGTTTTTATCGTTTCATAAATAGGGAAAACCATATGATTATTTATAATATGAAGGTTGTGAGTATAACTAAACCTAACCTGAAACAAGTAAAAGGTGGGAGTAAAGGTGGGAGTAAAAGTGGGAATTGATTATTAAGTTTGGGTAAATCAAAGCATATATTAGTCAACCGAGATCGTTCCGTCGGCGGCGACGGTGACGCGCAGCCAGTTTTTATAGTCGCCGGTGACATATACATCCGACTTAGAGAACAAAGAAACAATCCTTCTTGAAGGGGGATTTATTTTTCTATCGGTCGATATAACCGCGATTTCAGGAGCAACCGCGTCGGCGAAGGTGCCGGAGGTGGCGTCCTTGTTGCCGTGGTTACCCACTTTCAATACATCGGCGGCAAGCTCCGCGCCCGCTTCTATAAGCGAAAATTCTTCCGTAAACTGCATATCGCCGGTGAACAGGAACACCCCCCCGTTCACGGCGACGCGGAGCACAAGGCTGTTGTCGTTGTCGTCGTCGCCGTTATATTCAAGCGGGCCAAGCACCTCGGCGTATACGCCTTCGCATAATTTCACATTATCGCCCGCGGCGAGTTTAATGTTTTCTTTGCCATATCTTTCTGCGAGAAGCGTGATTTTATTTTCGCCCAGATCGTTTAAAATTGAATATTCCGGCGAAAACAACCCCCCCACCTCTAAACGTTTACAAATCCGCTTAAAACCGCCGATATGATCGCTGTGTGTGTGAGTGAGGAAAACGGCGTCGATAAATTTCACACCCAGCGTGTCGAGCATATCGCACAGCGCGTCCGC
>DHAH01000130.1:14173-15716 GCA_002397345.1 Clostridiales bacterium UBA4959 | reverse complement strand
CCATATCGCACAGCGCGTCCGCGGTGTTGGCTTCTCCGGTATCGATCAGGTAATATCTGCCGTCCGCGTCGATAAGTGCCGCATCCGCGCGCCCTACATTAAAAAAATACACCTTGAAATTATCGGTTTTGGGATCCCCGGACGGCTCGCCGCTTATCACTGTGCCGTCGGCGGAAAAGACAAGGGGTTCGCGCCCGTTCCCGTTCGCAGGTTCGCTCACGGGCTCGGTAATTTCGGAGGTCGTGATATCGGCGGTTGTGTCTGCGGAAACGGTTGTCACAGTCGTGCCCGAGGCAGTTCCTTTCGGTTCGCCGCCCGGCGCGGAACAGGATAATGCGGTTAATACGAATAAGATTAATGATATAAAATAAAAATAACGTTTCATTTGCATATAATAACACATAATAAAAATAAAATCAATGCGTATAACAAGAAATGCGGATGGACATATTGATTTGTTTATGTAATTGTGGTATATTGATTTATATAATAAAAAAAGGAATTATTGATGAAACAGATTAAATATATACCACGCGGTGTGTGCTCGCGCGAAATATTAATAACGCTCAGCGATGACGAAATTGTTGATAAAGTTGAGTTTATCGGCGGTTGTGACGGCAATGCCAAAGGCGTCGCGGCGTTGTGCAGGGGAATGAAGAAAGACGATTTGATAGCGCGGCTGGAGGGCATAACCTGCGGCGGCAAAAACACATCTTGCCCCAACGAACTTGCAAAAGCACTGAAAAAGAGCGTATAAAATGTCTATGGCAGAAAAATATTCACCCGCTGTAATCTCTCGCTGTGCCGAATATGACGTAGAGAAGCTCGAACAAGTCCTGCGCTATCAATTTACCGCGCTGGGCATTACATCCGACTTTTTTGCGGGTAAGCGCGTCGTTATAAAACCGAACCTTGTCATGGCCGCGCCGCCCGAGCGTGCGGCAACCACCCATCCGGCGGTTATCGAGGCGGCGATCCGTGTTATTAATGAGACAAAACCCGCAAGCGTTACAATCGCGGAGAGCCCGGGCGGCCCGTATCAGCCGGGTCTTCTTAAAAGCCATTACAGTATAACCGGCATTGCCGACGTCGCGCTGCGTACAGGGGCGGCGCTTAACTACGACATCGGTTCATCTGAGCTGCGGGCGCCCGATGGAAAAGTTTCGAAGATGTTCGAGGTTATTAATCCTATTGCCGGAGCGGAGGTAATTGTAAATATCTCTAAGCTCAAGACGCACACGCTGACGCAGCTTTCGGCGGCGGCAAAAAACTATTTTGGCGTTATAGCGGGCGTTGAGAAGATCGAAATGCACGCGCGTTTTCGTGAATATAACCGCTTTTTCGATATGATAGTGGATTTATGCGACGCGGTGCAGAATATATGTCCCACGCTTTGCATCGTTGACGGCGTCATCGGCATGGAAGGCAACGGCCCGACAGGCGGTTCGCCAAAGCCGTATGGCTGCATAATAAGCGGGCAGAACGCTTTTAACGTAGATATAGTATGCGCCGCGGTGCTCGGGCTCGAGGCTACTGGGCCTTT
>DHAH01000130.1:12754-14082 GCA_002397345.1 Clostridiales bacterium UBA4959 | reverse complement strand
ATCACCGAAGCACAGGCGCGCGGGCTGTGTGCCGAAACAGAAGGCAAACTGACGATTATAAAAAAGGAACTGGTTTCATCCTTCCGTCCGGAGGATATGGTTTACGCCGATACACGCCGCAGCTTAAAACTGCGTAGCGTACCATCGTTTTTAATACCCAAGCCGATGGTGGATAAATCGGCTTGCATCGGCTGCGGCGTCTGCGCGCGAAGCTGTCCGGTTAAAACTATTAAAATTAAAAATAAAAAGGCGCGGATAAATCATAACAAATGCATACGCTGCTATTGTTGTCAGGAAATGTGCCATTTCCGCGCCGTGAAAATAAAAAGAAATATTATGACACGCTTATTCAGATAAATGGTAGGAAATAATGGATAAAATCACGCTCGACGCGCCCGCCAAACTCAATCTGTGGCTGGAGGTTTATAATCGCAGACCAGACGGTTATCACGAAATTTTTACGGTAATGCACAGTGTCGGATTATATGATACCGTAGAATTGGAGCTTATCTCCTCCGGCGTTACGCTGGAATGTGAATACGACGGAAACGCCGGTTTTTCGGGCGGCAGTGTACCATGCGGCCACTCTAACCTTGCATACCGCGCAGCAACGGCGTTTTTTGAGCGTGTGCATGAATATGAACCCGGCGCCTGCGGCGGCGTTAAAATCAAGCTGATCAAGCGTATCCCCGCGGGAGCCGGGATGGGCGGGGGCAGCAGCGACGCCGGCGCGGTTTTGCGCGGACTAAATCTGCTGCATGGCAATCCGATTCCGATAATAAAACTGCGCGAAGCGGGGCGCGGATTGGGCGCCGACGTGCCTTTCTGCGTGTCGGGCGGCACAGCGACCGCCTCTGGTGTTGGCGATACACTCGGCGTCTGTCCCGCGCCGCCGCCTTTTTATATCGTAATCGCCATGCCGCACACAGAGGTACGCACCTGCTCGGCTTACGCCGAGCTTGACAGCGCCAGCGGGTATGAACGGCGCAGACCGGACGGTTTTCTCGCCGCGCTTGAGAAGGGCGACCGCGCCGCAATCTGCGCGGGACTGTTCAACCGGTTCGAGGACATCTCGCCCACGGCTGCTGATTTAAAAACACGTTTTAAGGAGCTGGGCGCGGCGGGCGCATGCATGACAGGCAGCGGTTCAGCCGTATTCGGGCTGTTTAACGATCTCACCGACGCGTCAAAAGCCGAAAAATTATTGCAAGACGAAACAAAATTTGCACGCCTTTGTAAATAATAAGTAATAAACCAAAATCGCCTATCTGAGTTTTTTCAGATAGGCGGTTTCTGATTGAAGAAAAACCATTTTTAATAATAGTTCG
>DHAH01000130.1:11916-12514 GCA_002397345.1 Clostridiales bacterium UBA4959 | reverse complement strand
CAGAAAGCGCGTTCTCTTTTAATCGGAAATAATACGATTCGCCGCGATATAACTTTTTATGTGCGTTGCTTTCGACTGGTTTTACAAATGATTAATGTTACACTATAAACGAATCGGTAACGAGGTTTAGTTGCTCGTGAGTAAGGGAGTGATGTGCGGCGGAGCGGGTAATATACGGGGACGTGCTGTTCCTGATAAATTTTTCGATGGATTTTCTCACGCTGTGCATAACCGGAAAAATTTTGCGTAAAACCACAAAGCTATCGGCGCTCACGCTTGCGGCTTGTCTGGGCGCGGTATACAGCGTCGCGGCTGTGATTTTACAGGGCAACGAAATTGTGGGACTTATCATAAACGCGGCGGTTTCGGCGTTGATGTGTTATATAGTGTTCGGGTGTCCGCTGCTTTTGCCTGTCGCGTTGTTCAATACGGTGGGACTGCTGCTCGGCGGCGCTGTAACAGCTTCTTATTTAATGTTAAATCGCCTGCGGAGCGGATATAACGTGAGTTATGAAGCGCTTCCGACGCGTGTCCCGTTCGGCTGGACAGCCACGATCGCGGCGTTTTTCGGCGCTGCCGCCGTGATTGTGGCTCCCGG
>DHAH01000130.1:7048-11782 GCA_002397345.1 Clostridiales bacterium UBA4959 | reverse complement strand
GCTCGCGTCGCTGCAAAACGGCGTATTGCGCCGGAAATCTGTGTCGAAGCGGAATATGACGGTCGGAAAATCACCTTCGACGCGCTGACCGACAGCGGAAACCTG
Organism: Clostridiales bacterium UBA4959; assembly: GCA_002397345.1. Taxonomy (GTDB): domain Bacteria; phylum Bacillota; class Clostridia; order Oscillospirales; family CAG-272; genus DTU078. The sequence continues at coordinate 11,677 of DHAH01000130.1, read as the reverse complement.
CTGCGCGAACCGCTGGGCGGCGCGGCGGTGATAATAACCTCTTATAATACGCTTGAACCTTTGCTGCCGGAGGAGCTGCGTGAGCTGTATCGCACCGGCGACACACGGCTGCTTGCTCTGCTGCCGCTTAACCTGATGCGGCGCGTGCGGATTATACCGGCATCGGGTGCGAGCGGGAGCGCGATGTTCATCGGTTTCATACCCGACCGCGTTAACGCTGGCCGGCATGAGAGCGCCGAAGCCTGTCTGGCGGTCGCGGCGGGCGGCGATGAATCGCGCTCGTTCGGCGGAGCAAACGGGATAGCTCCGGCGCTGTTCGGTTAAATTTAAGAAAAGGCATGGCAATTATAAATGAATATTTTTAAAACTCTGCTTGAAAAAGCGTTATTATTACTGTTCCGGCGCGGTGAATCTCCTTTTGGGGGCGAAATATTCTACATAAACGGACCGGATACGCTGCCCGCGCCGCTGACTCACGAAGAAGAAGCCGATATATTGAACCGTGTCGAAAACGACGTCAGCCTGCGGAGCGTGCTTGTCGAACATAACCTGCGGCTTGTGGTTTACATCGCAAAAAAATTCGAAAACACAGGGATAAATATCGAGGATTTAATCTCCATCGGTACGATAGGACTGATCAAGGCGATAAATACATTCAAACCGGACAAAAACATTAAGCTGGCGACTTATGCCTCGCGATGCATCGAAAACGAAATTTTAATGTACATCCGTAAGGCGTCAAATCAGCGCGGCGAGGTTTCCATCGACGAGCCGCTGAACACAGACTGGGACGGGAACGAGCTGCTGCTCTCCGATGTGCTCGGTTCGGACGGCGATATAGTCAGCCGCGGATTGGAGGACGACGAGGAGCGCCGCACTGTCGCCGCAGCGGTCGCAAAGCTTGATGAACGCGAACGGCGTATAATTACGCTGCGGTTCGGTATAGGCGGCGGGCGCGAGCGCACACAAAAAGAAGTTGCCGATATGCTCGGGATTTCGCAGTCATATATCTCAAGACTTGAAAAAAAGATCATCACCGAACTGAAGCATACAATCGGAACAAAAATGTAAGACGGAGCTTGGATACGGAGATATACATTACCGGGCGGTGTATTTAAGTAAAAGACTTAAATGTATCGCCCGGTTCAAAATTAAAAAAGTATAAAATACGATGTGCGGCTAATAATAAATATGGTACCGCTGTGAAGATACAAATAAAAAATATTTGCAGGGTCGATCAAACCGACCGCATGCTTGTGTCTGCAGACACCGGCACTCTGCACGATAATAAAAAGGATGGCAGTATCAATGGGAAATAAAAACAGACCGCACGCAGGGAATGTTCCCTTCGGCAATAACGACTGGAAAGGCCGTACAGAATTCGCACCGGAATATCCTCCGTATAACGACCAGGATAACGATGTATATTCATCCGGTGCGGCATCCTCTACCGACTTCACAGGTTTAACGACTACCGAGCCGCGTGACGGCGCGGAATCCGAAGCGCTGCGCGATATCGCGGACATGCCGACTTCGCCAAAAAAGAAACGTGACCTTCACACATAAGTCAATGCGGGAAACAAGATTGACTTAATAATTACGGCTGACCAGAGCCGAAATCCGCCCAGCCGAAAGGTGAAGGCGGATTTTTATGTTTGAATTATATTATATTAGTGATATAATATAAATAGTTTAATTATATTTTTACCGGAGCGCTTATATGGACCTTATAAATCAAAGTAATACAATATTAATGCTTAAACGGCTGCTCGACCGCGCGTCACCGGTTAAAACCTGCGTCGCGTACAGCCCGGGCAAGCCCAAGCTGGGCGAAGATAAATCGCAATATTTCGACAGAGCGGCGCCCGAGGAAACCGGTGTTCCGCTCCGCGTTATCGAGCGGCTGCTCACCGAGCTGTCAATCGACCGCGCCACCGATCTGCACACGCTGCTTATCCTGCGCGGCGGCAAGGTGATTTTCGAGGGAGAATTTGGCGCGTACCGGCTGCGCTATCCTATTTCCGTCCATTCGATGTCGAAAAGCGTGGCGGCGATGGGCGTCGGGTTTGCCATTTCAGAGGGACTGTTTACACTCGACAGCCCCGCCGTCGATTTTTTCCCCGGTCGGCTGAACCCGCTGTCATATATAACGCACAAAGAAATAAAGGTGTGCGACCTGCTTACGATGTCGGGGGGCGTCACCTTCGCCGAAACCGGATCGATCACATCGGCTGACTGGGCGCGCGATTATTTTGAATCGGAAATACGCTCCGAACCGGGGTTAAAATTCACTTATAACAGCATGAACACCTATATTCTCTCGGAGATTGTACGGCAGACATCGGGGGTATCGCTCGGCGAATATTTGCGTCCCCGCTTATTCGAGCCGCTGGAGATAACCGAATGGGCGTGGGAAAAAGCGCCGTCCGTTGCGTCGCCGGACGGCACAGCAAACGGTACGGAAAAAGGCGGTTGGGGATTATATATACGTCCGGAGGACATGGCGAAGCTGGGCGTGCTCTATCTTTCCGGCGGCAAGTGGGAGGGCGAGCAGTTGATCCCGCGCGATTGGGTGCGCGAATCGACGCTCCAGCGTATGCGCGCGCCGAAAAAATACGGCGCGTTCAATTATGGCTATCATATCTGGATTGCGCGTGATGGGAGCTGCTTTTTATTCAACGGTATGTTTGGGCAGAACGTGTTCATGTTCCCACAGAACGACATTGTCGTCGTCACAACAGGCGGCGACGGCGAAACATTCCAGCAAGGCAGACTTTATTCCGCTATAATGGAGGCGTTCGCGCCGCTTCTCCCCGCGCGCGGGGTGAAACACGACCGAACCGCGAAAGCGCAGATCGACGCGCGCATGAAAAAAGCGCACTGTGTGCCGCGCGGTCATTGCGACGACGCGATTGAAGGCGGCAGGGAAGCATTCGCCGACGCGCTCGACGGCATGTGTTATGAGATAACCTCATCCGCGCGCGCGATAGGCCTGCTGCCGCTGATAACGCAGGCGATACAGAATAATTACGGCTCGACTATATCAAGCGTGAGTTTTAAAGTGAACCGCGATATACGCGGCAAGGCGTTTTCGGTGACGGCGGCGTTCGGTTATGAAGACGGCGACGCGCCTGTTGACCTTACATTTGAGGCCGGCTGTACAGAATATGTATACGGCAGTCTGGAATTTTCGGGTGAGCAATATAAAACTGGCGCTTCGGCGGTTTTTACCTCCGATGAGGACGAAAATCCGGTGCTGATATTAAATCTGTATTTTGTGGAAATTTCAAACCGGCGCGTGATCAAATTCTACCCGACAGGCAGGTTTATCGATTCTTCCGGACGTGTCCGATTCGGAGAGCTTGACGCCACATTTGAAGAGACACCGGGCACAGACTTTTTATATCAAACTGTCGGCAATGTGCTGGGCGACATTCCGATTGGGAATGTATTTGATTTGTTCAGACCCAAAGACGAAGCCGATATCGTCGAGCAGACAATCCGACGCGCGTTTTCACCCGCGGCAAAGTTTAAATTGAAACAGTTGACAATATTGTGATAATGTGTTATAATATCTAATAGTATTAGACAAAACGAGTAAATATCAAAGGAGTATTTCGCATGAAAAAGACATTTGTTATGCTCGCGGCGCTGATCCTGATGGTTTCGATGAATTTATCGGTATTCGCCGCGGAAGCCCCCATTGTCGTTGATTTTTCCGAAGATCCTGACGCATTTGGCGGTACAAACGCGGACGGCGATTGGGATTATGTAAACGACAGCGGCAAACGTGTGTTGTACGAAGAATGTCTGATATCCCCTGACCCCGCCGATCCGAACGACACGCACGGGGACGTTTACGGTACGGTCAAATTCGACCCGCCTATTGATGCCGAAGTTTATAAATGGCTGAAAATAAGTTTGAAAAACGTCAGCCCTTACACTGCTTTTGAATTTCATTACGGCGGAGATAAGCACGGTATTGTCGCCGAGGCGTGTACGCACTTTACCATATCCGCGGATGATAAAGACTACAAAACCTATGTCATAAACATACCCGAAGCGACGGTCGCCACATATCCGGTTCACCCGAAGATAAGTTCCGACCTGCCCGCGTTTTGGGAGGGCAATATCAGCGACTTCCGCATCGATTTCGCCTATGATAAAGAACCCGGCGGACGTGTAGCCGAGGGTACAAAAATGTATATCGAATACATAGCTTTCTTCGATTCCAAAGAAGCGGCGGACGCGTGGACATTTAAACCCGCGAGAGGCGCTGTCGAAAAGGTTACAAAAGCACCGGATACACAAGCCCCCGCCAAACCCGCGGAAACAAAAGCCCCGGCAAATGAAACCGCAAACAGTTCGGTAACTACTGTCCCTGACAATGCGGAAACAACCGCGCCGTCTGTAGACACAGCAACAAAAGACAACACCGGGCTTATTATAGGAATAGCGGCGGTGGGAGTTGTCGTGATAATTGTTATAATTATCGTTGTACTCTCAAAGAAGAAAAACGAAAAATAAAAAATTATATAAAAATAATAAAGGTAGCCGCCTGTTTGGATTTTATCCCAAACAGGCGGCTCTGATTGAAGATAAACCATTTATTAATAATAGTTCGTTATA
>DHAH01000130.1:2547-6919 GCA_002397345.1 Clostridiales bacterium UBA4959 | reverse complement strand
AAAAGCAGCCGCCCTTATGGGTGAGGGACCCATAAAGGCGGCGCAAATATGCACATTCAACAAGTATCAGAACGAATTACATTATAATTTTTGTTGAAAAGTCTTTGCACAGCTTTCTTCAGAAAGCGCGTTCTCTTTCAATTGGACTTTGTCTTCAATCTGAGCCGCCTGTTTGGAGTCTATCCCAAACAGGCGGCTGAACTTATTCAAATATCTTACAAGTTTTTACCGCTGGACAATCTTGTTGTTTTTGTCGGCGATATAAGCGTTCTCCAGCAGCTCGGTGAGCGCCAGCGCGTCGTCGATACCCAGACCCTCGGGCGAGCCTGTTCCGGCGAGACAGGCGTCGACAAACTGGAGGATCGGAGCGGGACGGTTCTGCGGCAGCGCCGGTTTTATATAACCGCGCGTATATTTTTCGAGCTTGGACGAAATGAACTTGATATCGTCGTTCTGGCAGACGAGCGAACCTTCGGAACCGTATACTTCCACCATTGTGGGGGTGTTGTAGACGATGAACGAGGTTTCGGATATACCCAGAATGCCGTTCTCAAATTCCATTGTGGCAACGGCGTTTTCATCGACGCGTGTGCCGAAGGGAGAATTGAACAGCGCGGTGATACGCTTCGGCTTACCGCAGAGGTATGCGAGCGTATACATCGGGTGGCAGCCCAGATCCATCATAGCGCCGCCGCCGGTGTCCTTTTCCTCGAACCAATAGTCGGGCAGCCAGTGTCCGGAAACGCCGTTGTGACCGTTGCGGATACGTACCAGATTGACGCGTCCGAACGCGCCGTCTTCCATCATTTTGCGGGCGAACTGTACAGCTCCGGTGCCGCGCATGGGCAGAGAGATGACAAAAGTCACGCCCGACTTGAGAATCTCGGCTTTGATCTCTTCGCATTCGGCGAGAGTGGGAGCCAGCGCTTTTTCGGTGAAAATGTGCTTGCCGGCGCGCGCGGCGGGGATGATGACATCCTTGTGTTTTGAAGTCGGGGCGTCGCAGATTACGGCGTCGACATCAGAACGAGCGAGCAGCTTGTTTAAATCCGGCTCGAAATCGGTGCCTATCCGGCTTGCCCATTCGGAACCGCGGGCGACATCGTCGTCCCAAACGGCGGTGATATTGACCTTGCCGGAATTGCGCAGCTCATTTGCGTAACCTTCGGCGTGGACGTGCCATTTGCTGAGCATGGCTACATTTAACATTATAACTATCCTCCCATAATGGAAATATTAATAAGTCAGGGGCATTATAACATATATAGCACCATTCGTCAAATGTTTTAATGAAAAATTAATTTGTAAAATTTTTAACATGTTTTTAAATTTTGATGTTCATAAAAACAACTTGTTTTATAGAATCAAACGTTGTAATATTATCATAATAAGAATATTGTCGAAAAACAAGTAATAAAAGGGAGACGGCATGAGTTTTATAGAAGAATATAATACAATACCGATACTTATAAACGGAAATAAATTGGAAGAAGCCAATGAAATTTTACTTCGTTATGAAAAGTATGATAACTTCGCGCCGTTTTGCCATTATCGTATGGCACAGATAGCAAATATAATAGGCGACTCCGATTTATCATATCAATTATATTATAAAGCATTTGACGCTAAACCGGATATTACCGCTCATTTATACAGTCAAGACCACCCGAATAAAAATTATATTTATCCCGGGCTTCGCGAAGAAAATGAATTTAACTTCTGCCCGTTGTGCGGAAAAAAAGGAACGGCACACTGGACCTATCCCCTGACAGAGGCGGGATTTACAATATCCGCATTTAACCCGGTCAGACAATGGATGTATTGCGAAGATTGCCACCACATGTGGGCGCGCCATTTCCCAAAAGTTTTATCTGTTGATGGCGGTTGGAGTACAAACACCCGCCTTTTTGGATATTATTCCAATATATTAAAAAAAATCAGGGATTATACAAATGGTATGATTTTGTTTGAGGTAGGCGTAGGCGGTTGTGAGTGTCTGTTAGCCGCAAGGGAAATCGGATATCAGTGCGCCGGTATGGAGATCCTTCCGAGATTGGCTGAAAAAGCCCGAAAAGATTATCATATGGATGTGGAACAATGCGATTTCATCGATTATCAACCCAAACAAACATATGATATTGTAATGATGGGGGATGTTATCGAACATGTCAGCGATCCCGTTTTTGCAATGAAAAAAGCAAACTCTATGCTTAATGAGGACGGGGTATTATGGATATCAACGCCGAACTTCGACAGCGCGTTTTCGCAGGTGGTTGGTGACCGCGATCCTATGCGCCGTGAATTGACCCATGTGAACTATTTTTCACAAACTTCATTTTATTCGCTATTGGAAATGGCGGGCTTATCTCCTATTGATTATCATATTTCAGAACATTACAATGGCTCAATGGAAATTATCGCTGTAAAATCTTCGCGTTTTTCATAAAAACAACGATTATAAAACTGACCGACAATTTCCGGAATAAAATTGTAACATTTTATACATGGCTATTGCAAATACACGCGGAATGTGCTATAATTCTTTGGTATTGTGAAAGACATCCGAAAGGAGCAAACAGAAAACATGAAGGACGGAATTCATCCTGCGTATAACGAAGTAACTATACGCTGTGCATGCGGTGAAGAAGCCAAAACCCGCTCCACAAAGAGCGGCTTGATCCGCGTCGACATCTGCTCGAAGTGCCATCCCTTTTTTACGGGCAAGCAGAAGTTCGTCGATAGCGGCGGGCGTGTTGACAAATTTAAAAAGCGTCTCGAAGCTGCCAAGCATTGAGCGCATTACAAGGCAGGATGAGCGCTGTAACACGCGAGGTTCTGCCTTTTTTCTTTAAATCGAACACACGGGCGGCATGACGCCCCTATATGATATACATGATTATAATAGGATTAACGGGCGGCAGCGGCTCGGGTAAAGGATATGTAGCGGGGATGTTTGCGGCGCGGGGTATACCTGCGCTGGATACCGACATGGTGTCACGGCTGGTCTGCGCGCCCGGATCGGATTGCCTGCGCGAACTTGCCGGTCACTTCGGCGGCGGGATTATAAAAACTGACGGAACGCTCGACCGAGCGGCGCTGGCGGCGCTGGCGTTCTCTGAAAAAGAGAACATGGCAGCATTGAACAGCATCACTCACCGCCATATACTCGCGTATTGCCGCAAGTGGCTCGATGAGCGGCGGGAGGCCGGCTGTGCCGCCGCGATCATCGACGCGCCGCAGCTTTACGAGAGCGGTTTTGACGCCAAATGCAGCGCGGTGGTTGCCGTGGTCGCCGACGAAGCGCTGCGATTGAAGCGGATACTCGCCCGCGACGGCATTACGCTCAGTCAGGCGAAGCTGCGGCTGCAGCGGCAGCGTGACGACGATTTTTTTCGCGCGCACGCCGATTATATAATCGAAAACAATTTCGATGAAAACCACCCCGATAATGGCGAGCTGCTGACGCAAGTAGACGCGGTATTACATGCGCTGGGGCTGGCGGGAGATAAACCGTGAGCCGCGCAGTCAAACGTTATATAACTGTCATGGCGCTGCTGCTTGCCGCGGTGCTTGCCGCAAGCGCGTATCTGCTCGCGGCGGGTTATATAGCGCGCCGTATGCATCCGACGCAATACGCGGATCAGGTCAGCGTCAGCGCGGATGAATTCGGCGTGCCGCGCTCGGTGATATTCGCGGTGATAAAAACCGAAAGCTCGTTCAGACCGGACGTTGTTTCAACCGCCGGCGCGGTCGGGCTGATGCAGATTACGCCCGACACCTTCGACTGGCTGCAATTCAAATCCGGCGAAAAATATAACGCCGCCGAACTTTATAAACCGGAGGTCAATATCCGCTACGGCACAATGCTGCTTGCCGCGCTGTACGACGAGTTCGGGCGCTGGGATACAGCGTATGCGGCGTATAACGCCGGGCTTAACCGCGTGCGGATGTGGCTGTCGAACCCGGAATATTCGGACGGTATCGGGTTGAAGAATATCCCGTTCGGCGAAACCGACCGGTATGTTAAAAAAGTGGAAAAAGCCGTTTTAGAGTATAAACGGCTTTACAAGCTCGACTAAAATCGGGTCCATAAATTGATTGGGGGCGGGGGATTATCCCCGCCGGAGATTTTGTATGAATAAGCGTATTATAACCGTCGGCGGACTAACGTTGTGTCTGACCACGCAAAATGGCGCGCTAACCGAACTGGAATTTGCTGAAATTATAAGGTGCGACGCTCCCGTCACGCCGGATTTGCATACCGAAGCCGATAAAACTCTGCTCGACGAAACCGAGCGTCAGCTCGGCGAATATTTCGCGTGCAAGCGTAAAACGTTCGATCTGCCGCTCGCTGTGAAAGGCACCCCCTTCC
>DHAH01000130.1:0-2420 GCA_002397345.1 Clostridiales bacterium UBA4959 | reverse complement strand
CCCCCTTCCGCAGCGCGGTGTGGGACGCGCTGCGTCGTATCCCATATGGCGAGGTCGCGACCTACGGTGAAATCGCGCGCGAGGTGGGCAGTCCGGGAGCCGCCAGAGCGGTCGGCGGCGCGTGCAACGCCAATCCGATCGCGATAATTATACCGTGCCACCGTGTGGTAGGCGCGAACGGCGCGCTCACCGGCTTCGGCGGCGGGCTGGATGTTAAGGCGATGCTGCTGGGGCTGGAGAAAACGAAATAAAAGTACGGGCGGCGCTTTGCCGCCCGTGTTTTTTTACGAATATCAATCATTGATTGAAATAATTGCAATTAGCGGGATGTGTACAAATGGGAATTACAGTGATATAATGGCTTCACAAGATTTAATTGGAGGGATAACAATGTCAATTGGAACAACCATTAAAAAATTACGGCGCGAAAAAGATATGACACAAGAGCGGTTATCGGAATATCTCAACATTTCTACACAAGCAGTCAGTCGCTGGGAAACCGATCTTGCCATGCCGGATATTATGCTTTTGCCTGTGCTCGCGAATATCTTCAATGTTACGACAGATTATTTGCTCGGTGTTGACATAACGAAGAAGCGGGAAAGGATTGCAGAATATGTAAAAGTTGCGAAAGAACCATATGAAAAAGGTGACGGCGAGACGGTTATATCTATTTGGCGTAAAGCATTATTTGAATTTCCAAACGACTATGATGTGATGGAACATTTGGCAAGCGCGTTATTTTTCTTTGGTTGCAATCACGATAAAAAAGCATATCATGAAGAATCACTGTCGCTGTGCGAAAAGATATACGGTGAATGTACTGACGATAAAATAAGGAATAGTGCAATACAAACATTAGTATATCTTTATAACATGAAGAGCGAAAAAGAAAAGGCAAAACAAATTGCAAAAAATATGCCAACTATGTTTATATGTTCGAATTCTTTGTTAAGTGATGTGCTTGAAGGCGATGAACTGCTCGATCATGAACGCGGTAATATTAATAAGCAGCTATATTTTTTGAAGGGAAATATAAGCGGAATAGCACAAAATAAAATTTATTCAACAGAAGAAAAAATCCAATTATATATAATATACGAAAAGATATTCGATATTATATACAAAGATGATCTTGAAGAAATGCGTAAAGGTTACGAATATTATTACGATATCGCGAAATTATATGCGAAAATAAACGATGAGGAAAATACAATTTTATATCTTAATAAATTAAAAGTCAGTGCGATTGAATATGATAAAAATCCTGCATATAACTACGAATATAACATGAAATCATTATTATTTAAGGGCTATATGCGTAAGATAACCTGTTCAAAAAACTACAACTATAATGAATCTATGAATGCGCTGAAGAAGATTAACAGCAAATGCTTCGATTTCGTCCGCGACGACCCTCGTCTGAGGGCGATTGTCACCGAACTGGAACAATACGCAAAATACGATTATTAACAGGAATATATTGTACCTTTTTCAAATTATCTGTGTCTATATAATATAACGCGTTACGAAACTACAGCGGAAAAGGGGGTGAGCAGGTACGTTGAGTGATGAAATCCTAATCAAACGCATTCTCGAAAGCCGGGATACAGACGCTTATTCGGAAATTGTCAGCCGATATAAAAACGCTGTTTTTAATATCTGCGTTTCTGTTGTGGGCGACTACTACGCGGCGGAGGATATATCGCAGGAAACATTTATCGACGGATATATGAAGCTTGCGAGTCTTAAAGAGCATGATAAATTATTCCCGTGGCTGTGCAGGATTGCCCGGAATAAATGCTGCAATTATTTGAAGCGCTCATCTCACCTTTATGATTGCGAAATCGAAGAGTGCAAATTAGCACTTGACGATACCCCCGAAATCGCAGCCCTGCAAAACGATGATAAACGGTTGGTTAAACAAGCGGTATCAAACCTGACCGAACCATTCAGAACCGCGGTAATACTGTATTATTACGAAAAACGAACGATAAAACAGACCGCGGAAATTCTGAGGGTTTCGGAAAGAGTGATAAAATACCGTCTTAGTGAGGCACGAAAAAAGTTGAAAAAGGAGCTTTATTACATGAACACTGAAAAAGGGCACATCTTGTCGCAGGATTTTGAAGCAAAGGTTAAGGCGAATATCGAAAAACTGAAAACATATTATTGGGATCACAATTTTTCAAATGACGGTAAAAAGTCGCTATATGACGAAACGATAAACCTGTTGGAGAATACACCAGAATCGAAAGGAAAGCACAGTCTGCTCGCTGCCGTTTATAATAACGCGCCGAAAGAAGCGCAGGTTGACAAAAAAGAAATCATGAAACACGCCGAACTCGGTGAAAATTCGGAGATTATAGGTGAACTGCTGCTGGATGAATATATATATAAGGCAACACCGCATAAAAAAG
>DHAH01000131.1:6899-8967 GCA_002397345.1 Clostridiales bacterium UBA4959 | reverse complement strand
GCGTTGCGCCCCTCGTCGGGACGGGCGAGCGGGGCGCCCTCCGCCATCGTACCCCCCCCCCGTATTCTCAGCTTGCCGATGTCAATTCAAACCGTGTTATGGTGCCGTCGACAGTGACGGCGCCGTCTAAAAACGAACGCATATACAGCCCTTCGCCCCATACATCGGCGAGGAAAACGCGCCCGCCGGAGCCGAGCAGCGTCAGCCGCACCCTGCCGTCCTCATAGCAAAGCACCTCGCCGCAATTCCACAGCGTCATCAGACTGCCGCGCAGCGACAGGCAGGGCGTTTCGCCCAGCGCTTCCTCGGGCAGCTCAAGCGCGGAGGCAATCTTCCGGCGCAATTTAACGCGCGGGTTTTTCCCGAGCGGATTTGATTCGATGTCACGCTTGTTATCTTTTTTCAACGCAAAAGGCTCCTCTCCATGTTCTTATTCATATCCTTACGGTTAAAATAATATGCTGTGATATGATAAAACATGACCTTGTCTACGCTCCGGAAAACGCAACTCCGTTCACCGGAAAAGAGCGTCAGAATAAAAAAAGCCAAGCTTCATTTAAACAGCTAATAATCGCCGTTACCGCGGCAATATTGCCGGCGGCGTTGATTTTATGCTCCGGTTGGCTGCGCGCATCGATTGTGCGGTCGATGCGGCTTTGCGCCGTCACGGTGATACCCGCGCTGTTCCCGTTTATTATAGCAAACGAATTTTTTACCTATTCCGGCGCGGCACAGACGCTCGGCAAGCCGCTTGATGCGCTGTCGCGGCGAATATTCGGACTTGGCGGCGGCATGTCGGCGGCGATATTGACCGGACTGGTCTGCGGTTATCCGGCGGGCGCGGCTTGCGCGTTCGGTCTGTATAAACTGGGCGCGTGCTCGCCTGATGAAGCCGAGCGCTGCGCGGCGTTCTCCAATAACGCCGGTCCGGCGTTCGTGATCGGCGGAATCGGCGGAGCTATGCTGGGCGATGTTCGACTGGGCGTTATCATTTGGGGCTCAACTGTCGCGGTATCTATGGCGGCGGGGGTTATGCTGCGCGGTTTTAGCGGGCGCACCGCGCGCGGATCGCTAACCGCCATATCTCCCTCCGACGCGCCGCCTCCTGCGGAAAGGCACAATTTTACACTGGCGGGTATGATAGCTGACTCCGCGCTGGTGATGTTAAAAATCTGCGCGCTTATCATCACGTTTTCAGCCGCCGCCGACGCTGCCGGTCAAGCCGTCGAACTGCTCGATTGGGGCGGCGCGGCAGGCGCGTTGGCAAGGGGTATATTCGAGCTGACCTCCGCCGCCGATTACGCGGCGCGAGAACTTCCGCCCAGGCTTGCGGCGGTGATTATAGCCGCGATAACGGGCTTTTCGGGGCTGTGCGTTCATTTCCAGACCGCGTCGTTGTGCCCGCCGGAGCTGTCGCTTCGGAGGTATTATATAGTGAAGCTGCTGTCCGCACCCGCGTCGGCGGCGTTGTGCGCGGCGTTTATATGGATGTTTTTGCATTGATTTTAAATTAAGAAAACGGTAGAATTTTAATTTATAATGTGATATAATTATATATAATTATATGTTATAATAGGCGCACAGATAATTTATATAATATTTTTTACACGTTGCAGTGCGCCTAAAAAAACGCTTAAGCGTTTTTCTATGGTGATTGCATTGTTTATGTTATAATGTTGTCGCTGCCGCTGGAGGAATGGGATTGTGTGTTTAAACTTGTTCAAAAAAAGGCGTTTCGAGGAACTCGATCTGCCCGTTATATGCCGTTTTTGTGAAAGCGCGGCGCTTATCGGCGACGACAATAACGTGCTGTGCTGTAAACGCGGCGTCGTGTCGGCGGAATATAAATGCCGCAAATTTTCATACGATCCGCTGAAGCGCGAGCCGGCGCCGCCGCCGCCCANNACCCACGGCGTCGGGCGTTGAACCCCCGATGTTTTTGTTCGGCGAAACGGATAAATCTGAGGCTGTAACAAAGCACGACGCTGAAACGCCCGAACCCGAAAAAATCGATGAGCCGCAAACCGAACCAACAGTTGAACATAAAAATGAATAAAGAAACCGCCGC
>DHAH01000131.1:6362-6769 GCA_002397345.1 Clostridiales bacterium UBA4959 | reverse complement strand
ACTGTACAGGGCGGCGGTTTTGTTTGTCCGTTCTCACAGAGCATAACGCGGCGGCATATGCTGTATTAGAATTTAAAAAATAAAGGTGTATAATTATTATGGCTTCTTGCTGTGCCGTAATCGGCTCTATCACATATGCTTTGAAGGGGCAGCGTCTGCTTTCGTCATATGATGTCGAATCAAAGATTATAAAAGTACGGTCAGGCAGCGCTTCCGGCGGATGTGCTTACGGGCTGGAATTCGACTGCATAAACATGAACACCGTCACCGCATTATTGCGGCGTGAGGGCTTACAATACAAGGATATTATCCGTATGTAATGCTGAAATTCGATAAATGTATGGATAAAAATCCGCGTCAAAATCCATATATTCAAGGTTTTGGCGCGGATTTTTACCGGATTTATA
>DHAH01000131.1:369-6258 GCA_002397345.1 Clostridiales bacterium UBA4959 | reverse complement strand
CGCGGATTTTTACCGGATTTATAATCGAATTTAGGTATAATAATTGAGCTATGGTTTTATGGCAAGTATAAACTATTATAAAGGAAAACCATATGATATATTTTGATAACGCAGCAACCTCTTATCCAAAGCCGCGCGGGGTTTATAACGCCATAATCCGCGCCATGAACGACGCCGGCGGCAATCCGGGACGGAGCGGGCACAGCCTTTCCATCGCCGCCGCGGGCATTGTCTATGACTGCCGCTGTGAGCTGGCGGAATTTTTCGGCTGCTCCGTACCGGAAAATGTAATATTTACTTATAACGCTACATATGCGCTTAACATTGCAATAAAAGGCTTGCTTAACCGCGGCGATCATGTGCTGATCTCAAACTTCGAGCATAATTCCGTGCTGCGCCCTGTCGCGGCTATGGAATCGCGCGGCGTTACATATGATGTATTCGACGCTTCGGGTACCACAGAACAGACGATTGCCAGCATCAAGTCGTTTGTCAAGCGCAGCACCGCCGCTGTGATATGCGCGCATGTTTCCAATGTATGCGGATTGGAACTGCCCATCGCGGCGATAGGCGAATACTGCGCGAGCCGGCGTATAAAATTTATCGTGGACGGAGCGCAGAGCGCCGGTATAAAACCGATTAATATTGAAAAATGCCATATTGACGCGTTGTGTATACCCTGTCATAAGGGGTTGTACGGCATCGCGGGCTGCGGTGCGGTCATTTTTTCGGCTCGCTTTAAAGAAGGCGAGATGCCGTTTGCGCCGGTCATCGAAGGTGGGAGCGGCGTCAATTCGCTGGAGCTGGCCATGCCCGCCCTGCCTCCGGAGCGTTATGAGGCAGGGACACTGTGTGTACCCGCCATAGCCGCGGCGCTCGCCGGACTGCGCGAGGTGAAACGCGTGGGTATCGATACGATCGCCGAACATGAAAGTAATTTGAAAAATAAGCTTTCCGAGCTGCTCGGTGAGCTGAGTTGTGTCAATGTATACATGCCCGGCTGCGGAGGCGGGGTGCTGGCGTTTAATGTACGCGGAAAACCGTCGTCTGATATCGCCGGCGCGCTTGATGAACGCGATATTTGTGTGCGCAGCGGTTTTCACTGCTCGCCGCTGGCGCACAAACGGCTTGGCACGGGTAAGGACGGCGCTGTGCGCGTTTCATTCTCGATGTACAACAACGAAGCAGAGGTCCGCACGTTCTTTACCGCGCTGCAGGAGATCGTCAAATAGGGCGGGGTATTGTCCCCGCCTTATTCTTCGTATATTAATAATCGGAGGGGGCAAGCCCCAGCTCAGTCTATAAAAGAGTAGACTGCAATAAGTAATTTATTAACACAGCCATTATTTGCGGGGGTGCGGGGGTGGTCTTACCACCCCCGCGCGTATCCCCGTATCTCCGTTATTATTTCGGTTGAGGATATTTGTATATATCCCCTTTATAATTCTCCATGACGACTTCACGGTCGTCCTTTTGGATTATATATTCATAATTTACGGGGATTTTTCCGCCGCCGCCGGGCGCGTCGATAACGAATTTGGGTACGGCATAACCCGATATATTGCCCGTCAGTTTGTGCATGATCTCGATACCGCGGTCAACCGATGTGCGGAAATGCCCAATACCCTGCGACAGGTCGCATTGGTAAAGATAATACGGACGCACGCGCATGCGCACCAGTTTAAGCAGCAGCTCTTTCATTATATCGGCGTCGTCGTTGATGCCGCGCAGCAGCACGCTTTGATTGCCCAGCGGAATGCCCGCGTCTACAATCGCCTCGCAGGCGCGCTGTGACTGCGGCGTGACCTCGCGCGGGTGTGAGAAGTGGGTATTGATCCAGATCGGCTGGTATTTTTTAAGCATATCCAGCAGCGCGGAGTCGATTCGCATCGGCAATACCACCGGTACGCGTGTGCCGATGCGGATTATCTCCACATGCGGGATTGCGCGCAGCGATGATATGATATGTTCCAGTTTTTCCGTGCCCATAACGAGCGGATCGCCGCCCGAGATCAACACGTCGCGGATTTCGGTGTGGTCGGTGATGTATTTCAGCGCTTTTTGCAGCTCGCTTTCCCGTATTGCGCGGTCTTCCTCGCCGACAACGCGGCGGCGTGTGCAATAACGGCAATAAACCGAGCAGCGCAGCGTGACCAGAAACAGCACGCGGTCGGGGTAACGGTGTACGATATGCGGCACGGGACTGTCGCGCTCCTCGCAGAGCGGATCGGCAAGATCACTTTCGCAGGGAAGCGTTTCTTCAATCGAGGGTACCGCGATTTTAGCGATCGGGTCATTGGGGTCAGAGGGGTCGATGAGCGACGCGTAATAAGGCGTTATCGCCATTCGGAAATAACCAAGGCATTCTTCAACCTGCTTTTTCCGCTCCTCCGACATACCAAGGTAACGCGCGACTTCCTCGGCGGTGGTGATGCGGTTGGCGTATTGCCATTTCCAATCGTTCCAGCCCGGATAACGGGCTTCATAATCAGCGGTGCGGATCATTTCGCACTCACCCCGCAATGATTCGCGATACCCAACCGGGTTTCCGCCGCGTAAAGTATCGCCGGAACGAGTTCGCTGTACGGAACGCCCGCAAACTGCGCGAGCATGGGAAAGTCGCTATAACCGGGCGCGAGCCCCGGCAGGGGGTTGATTTCGATAAAATATATCTCTCCGTCGTCATTCATACGGAAATCGGCGCGTGCGAAATCCTGGCAGCCCAACGCGTCGAAAACAGTTTTCGCCGCGTTTTTCATCTCTTCACAGGTTTCGGGTGTTATATCCGCCGGCGATTTATAGTCAATGTATTGTTTATAATCTTGTTTTACCTGATAACTGTATACACGATAATCCTTCTGTGTGTTTTTTCGAAATATTATTTCCATCGGCGGGAATATGCGCGTATCAGAGCCGTTGCCGAGCATTCCGACGGTAAATTCGCGCCCGGAGATATATTCTTCGGCAAGCATCGCGCCGCCATAGGCGTTAATGCCGTTTTCGACGGCTTCACGCAGTTCCTCGCGGCTGTTCACGACGCAATGTTCCGACACGCCCTTGCTCGAGCCCTCGGCGTTGGGCTTGACAATGACAGGGAAGCGCAGTGTGGCGCCCTCGGCGTCAGAGGCTGTTGTAAGCAGAGCGAAATGCGGCGTGCGCACTCCGTAGGTTGAGATAAGGCGCTTGCACATTGCCTTGTCCAGCGATATGCCGAGCGCAACCTCGTCGGAACCGGTGAAGGGTATGTCATACAAGTTGCAAAGCGCGGGTACCTCGGCTTCGCGTCCCCTGCCGCGCAGACCCTCGGCGATATTGAACGCGATGGAGATGCGTGTGCGCGCGAGCGTTTCGGGCAGCGTTGCGTCGGCTTCGAGCAATATGGTGTCATAACCCGCCGCTTCCAGCGCGCCGCGTATGGCGTGAACGGTTTCGATGTTGTCGTATTCGGCGTCCATATCAGGGACTTCGGATTTGACAGCGCTTTTTTTAATATTGTAAATAATCCCTACCGGACCGCAGCGCGCGGATTCACAGCGAAGCTTTGGGGGGAGAGGGACGTCGTCGGGTTTTTCTTCCATTTGACGATTTTCCTTTTTTAAATAATATATTTTATATCTCAGCGGCTTGATAGCCGCTTTTATATATGCAATGGTATACTCCTAAAATATTTAAATGTCAATATATATTATATTAATTTTACATTACATGCGTTACATCCGATGCAGTCGCGAGCTGATTTTAAAAGGTTGCATTCTGTTAAAGTGTGTGTTATAATTATTTATATGTGTGCCGCGGTGGCGCCACAGACGGCGCCGCCAATAATATTAATATTATTTATGGAGCGACAATGACTGACCAGACCGCCGAACAAAGTGCAGCGCGCGGACGCAGCCGCAGGCTGATCGCGCGCTTTTTGCCTTATTACAAACCATACGCGTTTATTGTCGTCGCGGACCTGTGCTGCGCGGGGCTGACGACACTGTGCGACATAACGCTGCCGGTTATCGTAAAGACCATTACAAGCAAGGGTATAAACGACCTCGCTTCGCTTACTACGCAGCTTATTTTGACGATGGGAGCGATTTATCTCGCGCTGCGTATCATTGATACCGCCGCCAACTATTACATGTCGTCGGTGGGACATGTAATGGGCTCGAAAATCGAAACCGATATGCGCCGCGACCTGTTCGCGCATTTGCAAAAATTATCGTTCAGCTATTATGACAACGCTAAAATCGGACAGATCATGTCGCGCATCACATCTGATCTGTTCGAGGTGACGGAATTCGCCCACCACTGCCCCGAAGAATTTTTCATCGCGGGCATAAAGATCATCGTGCCGTTTATAATTTTGCTGCGCTATAATATAATTTTGACGCTGATCGTGTTCGCCGTGATACCGCCCATGCTGCTGACGGCGACATATTTCAACAGCCGTATGCGGGCGGCGTTCAGGCGTCAGCGCGAACAGGTGGGCGAGCTGAACGCGCAGGTGGAGGACAGCCTGCTGGGGGTGCGCGTCGTGCGTTCCTTTTGCGGAGAAAAGCTGGAAAACGAGAAGTTCAACGAAGGAAACAACCTGTTTTTAGCGATCAAACGCCTCTCCTACACGCTGATGAGCGCATTCCACAGCTCTAACCGCATGTTCGACGGGATTATGTATATCACCGTTGTCGTTGTGGGCGCGTTTCTGATGCGTGACGGTACGCTTGACGTTTCTGAGCTGACGGCGTTTTTGCTGTATGTGTCAACGCTGATGACTTCGATCCGCCGTATCGTCGAATTTACCGAGCAGTTCCAACGCGGCATGACGGGCATCGAGCGGTTTTATCAGCTTATGGATGTGCCCGTTGAAATAAAAGACGAGCCCGGCGCTTCGCCTATTGAAAATGTACGCGGGTCAATCGAATTCCGCGACGTGTCGTTCTCCTACAGCGACGATGGCGCTGAGGTGCTGACGCATATAAACCTGCAAATCGAGCCGGGCGAACGGGTCGCGGTGGTCGGACCCTCGGGCAGCGGAAAAACGACGCTGTGTAACCTTATCCCGCGTTTTTATGAGCCGACAAGCGGTTATATAACGCTTGACGGGCGTGATATACGCACCATAACGCTCGAATCACTGCGTTCAAATATCGGTATGGTGCAACAGGATGTGTACCTTTTCTCGGGCACTGTGGCGGAGAATATCGCGTACGGCAACCCGAATGCGACGGAATGTGAAATTGAAGCGGCGGCAAAGGCTGCCGGCGCCCATGAATTTATCGAAAAGCTGCCGCATGGTTATGATACATATGTGGGCGAACGGGGTGTGAAGCTGTCGGGCGGTCAAAAACAGCGCGTGTCCATCGCGCGCGTGTTCCTCAAGGACCCGCCGGTGCTGATCCTCGATGAAGCGACGAGCGCGCTCGACAACGAAAGCGAACGCATCGTGCAAATGTCGCTGCGCACGCTGTCGGAGGGGCGCACGACGCTTACCATAGCGCACCGCCTGACGACAATCCGCAACGCGACGAAGATATTGGTGCTCACCGAACGCGGTATCGAAGAATCGGGTACTCATGGCGAACTTATAGCTAAAGACGGCGTATACGCCGAGCTGTACAAGATGTATACCGACATGGAATGACGGGGGAACGAGGGAACTGAGATACGCCGGGGGGATATAAGATATCCCCCCGGACCCCCCGCAGATATGGGTTATAATAAAACGATATTATATTATGCGAAGCCGCCAGTATGGGGAATGACCCATACCAGCGGCTCTTTTTTAGATGTTTATATTTATAATGACGACCACATGATAAAATCCTGTTATTACAGGCTTATATCATGTGGTCGTTTGCACCGGTTTGGTTATATAATTTGTCTGCGGGGTGTGGGGGGAGC
>DHAH01000131.1:0-230 GCA_002397345.1 Clostridiales bacterium UBA4959 | reverse complement strand
GGGGAGCTTCTCCCCCCACGCGTGCCCCCGTATCCTCGTTCTTATTCGTCGTCGGACGGTGAGTTATAGAAGCTGCGTGTGCGGCGGGGCGGGGTCTTACCGGAAGAAGATTTATCGTCGAGGCTTATTACCACGCGGCGGTTGCTGTCCACGCCGACAGAGGCGGTGGTTACTCCGGCAATACCCTGTACCTCGGAATGTATAATACGGCGCTCGTAGGGATTCATCGG
>DHAH01000084.1:3453-3706 GCA_002397345.1 Clostridiales bacterium UBA4959 | reverse complement strand
CAGCGCGCGCGCGTGCCGCTCGGTCAGACCGCCGCGCAGTATCGCTTCGCGTTCGCTCGCGCTGAAGCGCAGCAGACGCAGCTTATTCGCCACATACGACTGGCTGGTCGAAAGCCTGCGCGCTATCTGTTCCTGCGTGTATTTATATATAAATATCAGCTCCGCTATCGCCGCCGCCTGCTCGAAAATATTCAGGTTTTCGCGCTGGATATTTTCTATTATCGACAGCTCTGCCTTCTGCCGCCCCGGCCGC
>DHAH01000084.1:0-3306 GCA_002397345.1 Clostridiales bacterium UBA4959 | reverse complement strand
ATCGAGGATCAGGCACGGCACACATTTTAATCCTATCGATTTTGCCGCCCTCAAACGCCGCTCTCCGGCAACAAGCTCGAACTTCCCCGTCTCTTGCGAGCGCCGCACTGTCAGGGGCTGGAGTATTCCGTATTGACCGATGCTGTCCGCAAGCCGTGCGATAGCGTCCCCATCAAATTCGCGGCGGGGCTGTGACGGGTTGGGTATTATCGAATCGCACTCAATTTCGTAAACTGTGTCGATACCATTAATCAAGACCTTTGACCTCCGTGTTTTTAATTACAATAAAAGTATAACACGGACGATAATTTCCCGCATGAAAATCATGCGCACGAATAAAATTTTGTTTTGTCCCGAAGCAGTCATCACCCATAGATTAACAGCGCATTACAGAATTAAACCCCCGTTAAAGGGGGTTTTTGGTAATTTGTGCGTACCGGCGCGGATATATTTTAGGCGTCGGAGCGACTTTTTGTATTATTATAATGTTGCGCGACAGCTCCTCACCCTCGCCTCGCAGCGTAAGATTAATATTTTCTGCTATTTCCCCGCCGGTCTCTGTCAGCGCTTGTCGAGCCTGCGTTATTTCCTCGGAAGCGGCGCGGCTTTTCATGGCGATAAATCTGCCCCCCACCCTCACGAAGGGCATACACAATTCGCATAGCACGTTGAGTTTCGCGACCGCGCGCGCACACACAACGTCATACCGCTCGCGGTAGGGCTGACGGCTTCCCAACTCCTCCGCGCGCCCGCAGAGCGCGGCGAAATTACGCAGCCCCAGCGTGTGCGCGGCGTCGGCGGCGAATGTGACCTTTTTTTGCGTCGCGTCGAGCGCGGTCACGCGCAGCCCCTGCACCGCTATAGCAAGCGGCAGCGCCGGAAAGCCCGCGCCGCTCCCCACGTCGAGCAGCGTTTCGCCCTCTTTGATATACGGCAGCAGCGTCAGACTGTCGGCGAAATGCAGTAGGGCAACCCCCTCGGGCGTGTCGACGGAGGTCAGGTTGATCAGCTCGTTCGCGGCAATCAGGCGCTCCGACAACGCGGCGAGCGTCTCCGCAGCACCTTCGCGCAGTGTGATGCCGTTATTTTCAAGCGTATTTGTTATAAGTTCTTCTAAACTTATTTTAACCTCAGGGTTTTCACCGCTGTAGTTTTCTGTTTTATCCATTGTAATCATGCTCCTATTATATGACACACCGGTGCCATATAATAATGGCACGAGTTATTTTATTCCGAACCGTATCAGCAGCACGCCGAGATCGGCGGGTGAAATTCCGCTGATTCTGCTCGCCTGACCGATGTCTCCCGGTTTAATTTTATTTAGTTTTTGTCTTGCCTCCAGACGCAGACCCCCAAGCTTCGCATAATCAAAATCCTGCGGCAGCTTTTTTTCGGCGAGTTTTTTTACACGCTCCGCCTCGCGTTTCTGTCTGTTTATATAGCCTTCGTATTTAAGCTCGATTTCGGCTTTTTTACGCAAAGATAACGGCAGCTCTGTCCGGGACGGATCAAAGGGCGCCAACAGCTCGCAGTCCACGCCGGGGCGGCGCAGCAGCTCCGCCAGTTTCGCCGCATTTGTTATCGGATTGACATCCGACGCTGCAAGCAGCGCGTTCAGCCCCTCCGACGGGTGGATTACAGTTTTTTCGAACCGCGCCAGCTCGCGTTCTACAAGGGCGACGCGTTCCGAATGTGCTGCCCAGCGTTCCTCCGAAAGCAGTCCGACGGCGCGCCCTATCGGGGCAAGCCGGTCATATGCGTTGTCCTGCCGCAGCAGCAGCCGGAATTCCGAACGCGAGGTCATCACCCTGTACGGCTCATTCGTGCCTTTTGTCACAAGATCATCGATGAGCATACCTATATAACTGCTCTCGCGTGTGAGCGTCACCGGCTCGCGCCCTAACAGCTTCATCGCGGCATTTATACCCGCAATTAAGCCCTGAACGGCGGCTTCTTCATATCCGGAGGTGCCGTTGAACTGCCCCGCGCCGTAAAGCCCGCTGATCTGCTTGAATTCCAGCGTCGCGTAAAGCTGCGTCGGGTCGGCGCAGTCGTATTCGATAGCATACGCGGTGCGCGTCATGTGCGCGCTGCCGAACCCCTCGAGCGTGTGCAGCATTGCAAGCTGCACATCCTCGGGCAGCGACGAAGAAAATCCCTGGAGGTACAGCTCTTTTGTATCACGCCCCGTCGGCTCGATGAAAAGCTGGTGGCGTTCTTTATCGGCGAAACGCACGACCTTGTCCTCAATACTCGGGCAATAACGCGGACCGGTACCTTCGATCTTGCCGTTATACAGCGGCGAGCGGTACAGGTTGGCGTGAATAAGCGCGTGTGTGTCAGCGTTTGTGTATACAGTCCGGCAGGGTAGCTGCCTTATACTGTTAAGCGCGGCTTCGTCGGTGAGCGTAGAGAACGGTGTTATATGACTCTCGCCTTCTTGTATCTGCAGCCGTTCCAAATCAACGCTGTCGGCATGTACGCGCGGCGGCGTTCCTGTTTTAAACCGCATCATGCTGATACCGCACGCCTTCAGTGAGTCGGATAAGCCGATCGAGGGCAGCAGCCCGTCGGGTCCGGACGAATATGCGGCTTCCCCGACGACAACGCGGCTGTCAAGAAATGTCCCCGTGCAGATTATAACCGCGCGGGCTGTCCACTGCGCGCCCAGACGTGTCGTTACGCCCACTGCTCGGTGTAACCCGCCTGATGTCGGCTCGGTAACAAGCGATACGACCTCCGCCTGCACCAGCCGCAGGTTCGGTTGATGCTCGAGCGTTGCATGCATAAGGGTGCGATACCCGATACGGTCAGCCTGTACGCGTTTCGAATGTACCGCCGGGCCCTTGCTTTCATTTAATGTCCGCGACTGCAGCGTTACAATGTCCGCCGCGCGCCCCATCTCGCCGCCGAGCGCGTCGAGCTCGAAAACGAGCTGACCTTTACCCGTGCCGCCAATGGCGGGGTTGCAGGGCAGGTTGCCCACGGCGTCGAGGTTGAGCGTAAACAGCACGGTGTCAAGCCCCAGCCGCGCGCAGGCAAGCGCCGCTTCGATACCGGCATGACCCGCGCCGATCACCGCCACATCGGAAGAATAATAATTTTTATTTGTCGATATATCTAAATTCATAATGCGCTTTCAAAAAGCTGACTACATGAAAAAAATACGCCCGCGACATGCTTGTCGTGCTGCAGCGGACGCAGAATATTGCTTTATATAATTATATCAACTTTTTAATTTTTTGTCAACCGTAAAAATATAACCGAACCGCGCATTTGGTTGACGTAAATTCTCAAAGTAAATGC
>DHAH01000030.1:9678-12734 GCA_002397345.1 Clostridiales bacterium UBA4959 | reverse complement strand
GGTATTATATTAATGTATGATAAAGAAAAGGCCGAAGCCGCCGGCTGGCTCAGGCTTTACAATTTCGGCTCTGACAACTTCACAACCGAGGACCGCGCGACCTCGCTCGGACTGCCCGCCGCGATTGCGTCAGAGTTCGCACGGCTCACCGCCGCCGAAGCAAAGTTTAAAATCTTATCCGACAGCGGAACCGGATCCGAGCGGTCCGCGCTGCTTGATAAAGAATTTTCACAATTTATCGCGCGGTTCAAAAGCGTTTCAGAGCTGGCGTTCGCATCGGGTGGCATTATGCTTAAGCCTATACCGTCAATATCGGGCGGAATTATTATCGAAACTTTTTTTCCGCCCGATTTCGAGATTATCGGCACGGAGGGCGGCGTTGTCACGGGTGCGAAGTTTATAAGCAGATGCAAGCGGGGGACAAGCTGGTTTATCCGCCGCGAATGCCATGAGCGGACACGGCGCGGTAATATCCGAATGGAATGAACTTTCCCCCGAGGTTAATATAACCGGGCTGAACCATCCGCTGTTCGCCTATTACCGGGTCGGCACGCGCGAACACTCGCCCTATGGCGTATCTGTTTATGCGCGTGCGGCGGAGCTGATGCGCGAAGCCGACGCGCAGTTCGGGCGGCTGTTGTGGGAGTTTGAGGGCGGCGAGCTTGCTATTGACGCAAGCGAAGACGCGTTCAAGCTCGACCGCACGGGTCATCCCATACTGCCTGTCGGGCGCGAGCGTTTATTCCGTCCAAACAAGCTCGATTATACCTATGGCTCGGTTTCCGATCCGCTGCGCACCTTTTCGCCCGCGCTGCGCGATGTATCGCTTATAAACGGGCTGGACCATATCATCGCGCGTGTCGAGGACACCGTCGGGCTGGCGCGCGGCACATTCTCCGATCCCGGACAGGCGGCACGCACCGCTACCGAGATTAAAATGATGCGTCAGCGCACTTATGCCGCGGTGTGCGATCTGCAAAACGCCGCACGGGACGCGCTGGAGGGGCTGACGCGCGCGATGGACGCCCTCTGCACTCTTTATATGCTTGCGCCTGAAACCGATAATTCTTCGGATGAAATTCGCCTTGTCTGCGATTTCGGAGACAGCGTGCTCACCGACAGCGACAGCTCCCGTATGGTCGACCGTGACGACGTCGCCGCGGGTCTGATGACGCGCGAAGAATATCGCGCAAAATGGAAAATATAACGAAAGGACTATATCATGAAACACGAACAACCTGAAAATATCGAAAGCTTGAAAGCGCGCGCGGAAATCGCAGAATCAAAGTTGGCGGAAATCGAAGCGGAGCGCGATGACCTTGCCGCACGTATCACTAAAATAGAATCGTCGCGTGACAATCTGCCGCGCTTCACCGCGGCTGCACCTCCGTCGGAGGACGAAGAAACCTCCGGAGGCGGACTGTTTGCCAAGCTGCGCAGGCTGCGCTGATAAAAAATAAAAATATGATGTATATCGATAAAGAATATTACGACAACAGCTTCAGCGGCAAAAACCTCGACGAGGGTGAGTTTAACCTGCTCGCGCGGGCGGCATGTGATCTGTGCGACGCTGTTGTCACAATGCCGATCACGGCGGTGACCGAAAACGTGCGGCGCGCTGTCTGTTATCAAACCGAACTTTTGCACAGGCAGGGCGGAGCCGACGCTTTTAACGGACTTGCAGCCTCGACGCCCGGTATCGTGGAGAAATTGGGCGATCTCGGGTTTTCAAATTCGCCTTATTCCGCAAGCTCAGCGCGTAATTTCAGCTTTGGCGGGCTGCCCTTTTCGCCCATCGCATATGCGCTGCTGCGCGCCGACGGATTAACCTGCCGTGCTGTGCAGGCCGTACCGCTCAGGAAGGCAAAATTATGAGAAGACTGTTTGCGAATGATACAATAACTTTATTCAACCGTATTGGCGACGGCGTTTATCAGGTCACTCTGCTGCGCGGAGTAAATTTCTCCGTTTCCGGAGGAATAACCGGCGGCGATTTGCTGCCCATCCGGTCTGTTACGCTATATTATTTTGATGCGATCTCACACGCTTCGAGCGCGGACGGTACGCCGTGTCTTTATGTCCCGCCCGAGGATTGGAGTTCGCTGACCGATAAACGCGGATGTTATACTTTTAGCACCTCGGGCGGCGACTGGCTGGTTCCGGGTGATCACACCGCGTCGGTCGAGCCGCCTTACGCATCGGCGTTCCGTATTACCGGCGTCGAGCGCTTCACGCATGGACGGAAACACCTGTGGCATTACCGAATAAAAGGTGTGTGAGTGTTTATGTCAAACGAATTTTCAATTATGCTTTCCCTCGGCAGGAAAGCATTTTCCATTGCGCGCGGCGGCGATTTCCGGCTGCTTTCCTCCTCGGGGCTGGAGAATGCCGATTACAGCGTTGCATTGTCAGAGGGAACATCGCTTGACGGCGGCATTATAAACGGCGCGCGTATCAAGTCACGCGTGATAAAACTCGAGCTTGAGACGCGCGATAATGTCTGTGATTGCCGCGCCCGGTTAATTTCTGCGTTATCGCCCAAAAAGAGCGGAGAGCTGCTTGTGAGCCGCCGTGACGTGGTACGCAGGATCGCGGTCGTGCTCCGCGGCGCGCGGTTCGAGCAGCAAAATATTTATATGCCCGTAAAAATCAAGCTTGAATTGCTCTGCCCCGACCCGTTTTTCACCGACCCGACCGAAACCGTCGTTTCGTTCCGTAAAACCGTGCCGCTGCTGTCATTCCCTTTCAATTCGATTAAACGGTGCGGCATTTCCGCCGGGATCTGGCGCATTTCCGATACTGCGGTGATAAACAACACCGGCGACGCCGAGATCGGGATAATCTGCACGATCACATCATCGGGCGGGACAGTTGTAAATCCCTCCGTTTTACTTGACGGGGTCGGATATGTAAAAATATATACCCAGCTTTCCGACGGCGATAAAGCGTCCGTCAACACGCGGCGCGGCTCGAAGGCTGTGACTGTAAACGGCGAGCCGCGTTTTATCTTCGATCGGCGCAGTATATTTTTTCAACTTCCGCCGGGCGAAAACACC
>DHAH01000030.1:8894-9536 GCA_002397345.1 Clostridiales bacterium UBA4959 | reverse complement strand
CTCCGCGTCGTTTTCATACGCGCTGAAATACAACGGTATATAGCGGTGAAAGCCTGTGAAATACAATGATTTAATATTGCTCGACGCCTGTTTTAATACTATCGGGCTGATTGAGGATTTCACCTCTCTGCGCTGGACACGCCGATATTTCGGTTGCGGCGATTTTATGCTTGTCACCTCGCTTAATAATTTTCAAGAGGTCTGTAACGGCATTCCCTACAACGAGCATTCTTTAAAAGCGCGCTATATATATAACCCCGAAAGCGGCGATACCGCCGTGATCGAAGAATATAAGGCGCAGACCGACGCGTCGGGCGCGCGGAAACTGACTTTGTCGGGGCGTATGCTCGAAGCGCTGCTCGACACGCGCGTCCTCGACAGCGCCACCTTATTATCCGGTTACGCGGAGCAGTCGGCACGCGTTCTGGTACAGAAATTCGCGCTGACAGGCGCGCGTCAAATCGGCAAGCTCGCGCTCGGTAAAGCCGCGGGGTATACGGAGAGCGCCACAGCGCAGTATGCAGGCATCACGCTCATGAACGCGTTGTATAATCTGCTCGGTCCGGTGGGACTGTCTCCGAAGCTGAGCTATGACTTTAACGGCGACAAGCTATATTTTACCGTCACGCGCGGACTTGACCG
>DHAH01000030.1:3694-8745 GCA_002397345.1 Clostridiales bacterium UBA4959 | reverse complement strand
ACCGCACACAGGCGCAAAACGTGAACTCGTGGGCGTTGTTTTCCGCCGAATTTGAAAACGTGCGTTCCTCCTCTTATATGCACAGCGACCGGCATTATCGCAACTACATCTACATCGGGGGCGAATATAACGCCGACGGGTCGCGCAGGATTGCGACGCTCGATCTGACCGGCGGCGGTGAGCGCCGCGAACTTTTCGTTGACGCGAAGGGTATACGGCGCGTTTATACTGACGAAAGAGGCATATTGCGCACCGCTACCGACGCGGAATACAATGCGATGCTCATCGGGAAAGGGCGTCAGGCTGCGTCATCGGCATTTATAAAAAGCGACAGCGTCGAGGGGGTTGTCCTCGCGGACGCACCGCCCGGTTATCGTGTGGGATATGATCTCGGCGATATTTGCGATTATGTTGACGGAGCACTCGGCGTGGTTAGCTCCATGCGGATCACCGAAGTCTGCGAATCTCACGAAGGCGGCGCGCCCTCGGTGCGGCTGACGCTTGGGAATGTGTAATACTGAAATTAGATTAACAAAAATTATTAAATCCAAAGGAGAACAGCATGGCAATGCGTTCGGGACTGTTCGACTCGACAGAAGTAGTCGAAACCGTCGGCGGATTTCCGCGCGGCAACAGAGCGGAGACCGCTGATTTTTTTGCGGCATATTTTTCAAATTTCGTGGGCAACGGCATTTATATAACGCCCGCAACAAACTTTCAGGTTTTACCCCAGTCGGGTTTATCCGTGCGGATCAGACCGGGCAAGTGTTTTATAAACGGCTATTTCGGATTTGACGACGCTGCGGAGGATAAAACCTTCGCAATCGATACATCGCCGCACGAATATTGGCTTGTGCTGCGGCTGGATCTGGCAAGCGGCTCAATCGCTAAAACATGGCTGACCGATCCCGCCGCCGGTTCGCTGCCTTTACGCAACACGGTAATATATGATCTTGCAGTCGCAAAAATCACGATATCCGCGAACGCGTCGGCAGTTACCGATGCGATGATAACCGACCTACGGAGCAATACATTTTATTGCGGGTATGTGAAATCGCTTGTCGACGGCATCGGCGCCAACGTTGCATATGCCGACGTCGCGGGCGAACTTACGACCGCGGCGGCGTCCGCGTTTTTACCTGCCGCGGGCGGCGCAATGACGGGCGCGCTGACGCTGCCCGGAAATCCGACAGACGCGCTGCATGCCGCGCCTAAACAATATGTTGACGCGCGAGCGCCGCAGCTTGTCGAGCTGGTGCGATATACAAGCTCTGGCACGTTTAACACGGCGACCTATCCGTCTGCCGGGAACCGATATACTGTCATGCTGCTCGGCGCCGGCGGCGCAGGCGGCACAAACGCGGGCGGCGGCGCGGGCGCGATGCTGTGGTTTGACTTCGTTTCCGGCTCACCCATGGTAACAACCTCGTTTTCGGTGATTGTCGGCGCGGGTTCAACCAGCAGCGACGGTGGCAATACGACATTTGGCCGGAATAACAGTGCGTTTATTGCGCCCGGCGGTAAAAAATCAGCAAACGGCACCAACACCGGAGCGGGTGGCACAAACGGCATATTTACCGGAGACAGCCCCGGATACGGCGGCGGCATCACATGGTACGGCGATGGCGCAAACAACGACAAAAACGCGACCGGATACGGCTCCGGTGGCTACGCGGCAAGACCGGCTATGGGCGGGCTTGTAATTATATATGGGTACAGATAAGGAGATTTGTATGATAATCGCAGTAGTACAAAACAATGTCGTAATAAATCTTATCGTATGCGAGAGCGTCGAGCTGGCGCAGGAGCTGCTGCCCGACGCGCTTTGCGTGGATGCCGCGCAAGAGAAAGGCGTGCCGCTTATTATAGGTGAGAGGATCGATTTCCCAACACCGCCCGACAGCCAGCGAGATAAATAAAATTAAAAAAGCTGCCCGGCGTCATTTTCACTGACGTCGGGCAGCTTTTTTTAATTATTCCGCAAAAGTTTGTGTTGAGGCCGCGGGAAATTCAATATATTCCGCGGGGTTAAGCTGGACGCTGTTTTTAGTCAGTTCGAAATGCAGGTGCGTGGAATCGGCGATCTCAAGCACCGCCGTATCGCTCACCGCGCCAATGATCTGGCCGTTTGTCACCGCCATGCCCTCGGCAATCGAGGCGGGCAGGTCTGCCGCGAGGTTTTTGTAATACGACACAAAGCCGTTGCCGTGCGTTATAGCGACGCAGGTACCCATGAACGGGTCAGCCGTCACCGATGAGATTACACCATCCGCGCAGGCATAAACGGCATCTCCGAGGTTTGCTTCGATATCTACGCCGAGATGAACACGGTAATCGCTCATGGTCAGCGAATATACCGCGACGCTGTCATCATGACTTTTAATAATGCCGCCATGGTGAGGCGCGCTAAACGCCGGAACAATATCGTCCTTGACCGGCGCGCCGGGTTTGGCGCCGGCTTCCGCCGCGTCTCCGGCTGTACTGTCGGCCGACGCTTTCGCGGCATCGCCGCCCTTATCAGCCGAGGCGTCGGCTGTCTCGCCGGCGGTTTCGGCTCCGGCTCCGACGACGTCGCCCGCCGACTCCGCGCCGCTTAAGATGTTGCCGGGATTAGGCGTGTTACCGCCCTTTCCCGCGTCACCTGTTGAGGGCGAGGCGCTGCCGGGCGAAGTTTTGTCCAGCGAAGGCACGGTATCGGCTGCTCCCGCGAGTTTTTTCTCTATCGGCGCGACAGTGCCTGTTCCGCCGGTTGCATCGCCCCACAGGCGCTTGCCCATAGTCACCAGCGTGACTACCGTTATAACGATCAACGCGATTACGATGATGCCGAGTATTGTCAGCGCCGTTTTGTTTGTATCGCGGCGTTCGTTACGGTTATAGTCGTTGTTTCCATTATCCATAAAATATTCCCTTCTTTCCGAGGTTTTAAAAAACTTCCGCTTTTTAACTAATTCTGCTGATATATATAATGCTCTGTCTGAAGCTGTTTTATACAGCGGAAAAGGTAAATAAAAACAAAAATAACCGCCGGAATATAATTTCGAGCGGTGTAATATAATGTGACGTCGGAAATGACGCCGCCTGATATAAATGAGAACGTCGAAAATAAAAAAATCGACGCATATTAGCGTCGATAATCTCCTGAATTGAGATGCGGAGACTTACATCATTGTGCTGCGGAGGTTTTCCAGACAATCGCGGCAGATGAGCTTGTTGCGATAAAAAACAACATTGTCAGCATTACCGCAGAAGGTGCACGCCGGCTCGTATTTCTTGAGAATGATCTTGTCATCATCCGTGAAGATTTCGATCGCGTCGCGGCTCTTAATGTCCATAGTATTCCGAATCTCGATTGGAAGCACTATACGGCCCAGCTCGTCTATCTTCCTCACTATACCAGTGGATTTCATTTTAAATTCTCCTTTTGAGTGTATAGAATGTTATTCGACATTTTTTTATGTAATTTTTTTACATAATTCATGCTTTACCAATATTACCATATAATTGGTGCTATGTCAAGTGGATAATGATAATATTATCATTTGTTTTACATTAATTTCACATTTTTCAACGTTATTATGTCATCATCTATAAAAGTTTTGTGGCTCTTTATACTCATAATGTTACGAGTTTCTTTAAGAATCACAATATAACTAAAAACATCTCATTATAACATAAATTTTTATCTAAATCCTCCTTTCAATGTTTTATGCAATTGTTTTACATAAAACACGCTTTTCCAATTATACCATTTTATAGCCCGCTTGTCAAGTGACAAAAATATTAAATATTTGCGAGATTTTTATGTTGGGAAAAATTTTCGGGGTTTTATGCCTTATTTCGCTTGTTTGCGCGTCTATAACCGGCAAGCTCGAAGCGCTGGGCGGAGCGGCTGCGCAGGGAGCGGCGTCGGCTGTCACCGTTTCGCTTGGGTTATTGGGCGCGATGGCGTTGTGGAACGGCATCATGCGCGTGCTCGACGCGGCGGGGGCGACGCGTGCGCTTGCCGCGGTAACCGCACCGATCCTGCGGTTCGTTTTCCCCGACGCATACCGCAAAAACCGGGGGATATCCGAGATAACCGCCGCTGTGACGGCGAATATGCTGGGGCTGGGCAATGCGGCGACGCCGCTGTCTATCGCGGCGATGAAAGCGCTGGCTGAAAACGGGAGAGACGAGGTCGCTGTGAGAGGACGCGCTACCGACGAGATGGTGACTTTTGTAGTGCTATCCACCGCTTCGCTGGATTTGGTGCCGACGACGCTGCTGGCGCTGCGTACCGCAGCGGGATCAGCCAACCCTGGGGAAATATTGGTGCCGGTTTGGATCTGCTCGTCGCTGTGCGCTCTCTCGGCGGTGTTGCTTGCGAAAATTCCGTCGGCTGTGGGGCGATGGTTAGGGCGAACCATTAAGCCACCCGCTGACAGCTCCCCTCCGAAGATGGGATGGAGGAAAAGACGCGGCGACGGTATGCTGTCATGAAATTCGCCGCCGGACTGGTTGTACCGCTTATTTTAGCCGCAGTCGGCGCTCTGATGCTTTTTGCGCGACGGGAAAAATCCGAAAAATACTTTGACGCGTTTATCGCCGGTGCGCGCGACGGCATGCAGACGGCGGTGAAACTGCTGCCCGCGCTTGTCGCGCTGCTCTGCGCGGTGGCTATGTTTAACGCCAGCGGCGCGGCGGAGCTGCTCGCGCGGCTTGCCGCGCCGGTTTGCGGTGCGCTAGGCATTCCGCCTGAGATTATTCCGCTGCTCGTGGTGCGGCCTGTATCGGGCAGCGCGTCGTCGGCGCTTGCCGCCGAATTATTCAGCCGCGTGTCGCCCGACAGCTTCGCCGGGCGCTGCGCATCGGTAATACTCGGCAGCTCGGACACGGCGCTGTATATAATCGCGGTGTATTTCGCCGCCGTGGGTATTAAAAAAACAAGGCACACGCTGCCCGCCGCGCTCGCGGTGATGGCGGTGTGCGTATTATTGGCATGCACGCTGGTACGGTGGCTGTATTAATTTACATTAACCGTGATACGTAAATCCGGCGGGCGGGCGCCG
>DHAH01000030.1:3086-3525 GCA_002397345.1 Clostridiales bacterium UBA4959 | reverse complement strand
CCCCTTACAGCGGACGCACGCTGACCTCGCCGGAGGAGAGCGCGTCCTCAGTGCCGTCCTCGTAACGCACGACAAGGCGGAGGTTATCGTCCAGCCGCAGCGCGTCCGCCGGACGGCGGTCAGACCCATGTATGACGGTGATGCGCTTGCCTGGTGTTGTGCAGCGTCGGGTATATTCGTGTTTGATAGTTTCCAGGGGCACGCTTATATGTGTACCCGCGCCGTACAAGCGCGCGAGGGCGTTTAAAAACGCCGCCGCCACGCGGTCGGGCAGATCATCGTATGGCGCGCTGCCGCTGCATAACGCGCCCGCGACGCTCTCCAGTTCAGACGGGAAACCGCCCTCCGGATCAAGCAAGTTGATACCTGCGCCCAATACCGCCCAGTCGAGCCTGCCAGACGCGGTTGTCGAGCCTTCCGTGAGGATGCCGCAGACCTT
>DHAH01000030.1:2553-2976 GCA_002397345.1 Clostridiales bacterium UBA4959 | reverse complement strand
GTGAGGATGCCGCAGACCTTTTTGCCGGCGACAAGCACATCGTTGATCCACTTTATTTCGGGACGCGCGTCGGTACACGCCTCCGCCGCTTCGCAAACCGCGACCGCCGCCGCGGTAGTGATAAGCTCGGGCGTCACAGCCGCCCATTCTGGGCGCAGGACAATGCTGAGGTATACACCGCTGCCGCGCGGCGAGTGAAAACTGCGTCCCAGCCGCCCGCGTCCGGCGGTTTGCCCCGCGCAAACGACGACGGTGCCCTCCGGGCAGCCTTCGCGAGCCATGATTTTTGCCCGAGTATTGGTAGAATCGGTTTTATCAATATATTTTATATCGTAAAATGACCGCAAGCCGCTGTTAAGGTGCGAGTTTATGCCCTCCGCTGATAATGGGATTAATTTTGCGGGGAGGATCTTTTTATTTTGT
>DHAH01000030.1:1215-2430 GCA_002397345.1 Clostridiales bacterium UBA4959 | reverse complement strand
GGTAAATGCATGGCGCATCCTTTTATTTAGAATAACAGCATAATTATAATGTTTTTATTCTGTTCAGTCAAGGGGCGCGAGGCGTCTTTCGCCAGCTATTAAGGCAATAACCCTTATTAATTTGACATACGCCGAGAAATATGTTATAATATTAATACTAATATAATTGCTATAATTATGCGCCGCGCACAGCCGTGCGCCATCGGGCAGGGACTGCGGGAGCCATGCCTGTTTTGTATACTTTAAGGAGCGTGAAATGAACAATACTGATAATCATAATTACCCTTCCGGGATCGCGGAGCGTTTTATCGCGTCGAAACGCGCCGCCTTCGACCAATTATACGGAAGTTTAAACGACAGGCAGCGCGAAGCCGTTTTCACTGTAAACGGACCGCTGCTCGTACTTGCCGGCGCGGGGAGCGGCAAAACCACCGTACTTGTACAGCGTATCGCGTACATGATCAAATACGGCAACGCGTATTTTTCCGACCGGCTGCCCGCCGGTCTTTCAGACAGCGACATCGCCAGGCTCGACGGCGCGTCCTCGCTTGACCGCGAGAGTTTGGAAGCCCTGCTCAGCGAGTACATAGACAATCCCTGTCCTCCGTGGACAATCCTCGCCATCACATTTACCAATAAAGCCGCGGGCGAAATGAAGTCGCGGCTTAGTACGCTATTGGGTGAGGACATGGCGTCCGACCTGTGGGCGGGCACTTTCCACTCGATTTGCATGCGCATCCTGCGCCGCTACACAGCCGAAGCCGGATATACGCCGGGCTTTACGATCTGCGACTCCGAGGACTCGAAGCGCCTTTATACGCATTGTTTTAAAGAACTTAACATTGACGAGAAGCTATTTTCAGTCAAGGCGGCGCAAAACGTGATCAGCCGCGCCAAGGACAAGCTGCTTTCGCCGGCGGACTATGAATCTCAAGCAGGCAGCGACTTGAAACTGAAACAAATCGCGTCAATTTATACACTCTATCAGCGCAAGCTGGGCGAATCGAACCTGCTCGACTTCGATGATATTATCATGCGGACGGTGATGCTTCTGCGCACCTGCGACGAAGCGCGCGAATATTATCAAAACCGATTCCGCTATGTCTGCGTGGACGAATATCAGGACACCAACGCCGCGCAACTCGAGCTTGTGCTGCTGCTGTCGGGCAGACACCACAACCTGATGGTTGTGGGCGACGACGACCAGAGCATCTA
>DHAH01000030.1:632-1107 GCA_002397345.1 Clostridiales bacterium UBA4959 | reverse complement strand
GACGACGACCAGAGCATCTACAAATTCCGGGGCGCGACGATTGAAAATATCCTCTCATTTGACAATTATCAGCCCGACGCCAAGGTTATCAAGCTGGAACAGAACTACCGCTCGACGCAAAATATTCTGTCCGCCTCCAACGCGGTTATCCGCAACAACTTCGGGCGGCGGGGCAAAGAGCTGTGGACCGACGCGGGCGACGGCGACAAGGTCGTGGTGCGCAAACTCAGCACTCAGGTCGAGGAAGCTAAATTTATTATCAACAAGATAATGGAGCTTGTAATCCGCGAAAAACGCCGTTTCGACGATTTCGCGGTATTATACCGCATCAACGCGCAATCGAACAGCCTGGAGCAGGTATTCTCACGCAGCGGAGTCGCCTACCGTATCATCGGCGGCACGCGCTTCTATGAACGTAAAGAAATAAAAGACATCGTCGCCTATCTCTGCGTGGTAAACAATCCCGCCGACAACC
>DHAH01000030.1:0-486 GCA_002397345.1 Clostridiales bacterium UBA4959 | reverse complement strand
TCCCGCCGACAACCTGCGCCTGCGCCGTATTATCAACGAGCCTAAACGTAAGATCGGCGAAGCGACCGTAAACGCCGTTTCCGAACTTGCAGACCGCAACAGGCAATCGATGTTCGAGGTGATGTCGGACGCCTCGTCGTATCCCACCATCGCCAAGTCGGCGTATAAGCTGCGTGAATTTGTATATCTGATAAACAAGCTGCGCGAGCTGTCAGGTCAGATCAGTCTGCACGAGCTTGTAGAGCAGACCATAGAACTGTCCGGCTACCGGGCGATGCTGATCGCGGGCGGCGAAGAGGATGCCGAACGGCTGGAAAACGTAAACGAGCTGATTTCTAACATTGTCGAATACGAGCAGAACCACGAAGAGCCGACCTTGTCAGGTTTCCTTGAGGAAACGGCGCTGATCTCC
The DNA here is from genome assembly GCA_002397345.1 of Clostridiales bacterium UBA4959. GTDB lineage: Bacteria > Bacillota > Clostridia > Oscillospirales > CAG-272 > DTU078. The sequence goes on along the minus strand of DHAH01000030.1, from coordinate 74 downwards.
GACGTCGATAACTATGACTCGAATGCCGACGCGGTTGTGCTTATGACCATTCACAGCGCGAAGGGGCTTGAGTT
>DHAH01000027.1:24305-24669 GCA_002397345.1 Clostridiales bacterium UBA4959 | reverse complement strand
GTATCTCGCGGAATGCTTGAATGATCGCTTTCTGTGTGAAATTAGCCATATACATACCTCGCTTGGGTCTGAAATCTTTTCTTCCTATAAATATAATTTATATATATTTTACCACATATAATATCATTATTCAACAGCAAAAGACAGCGTTGAACAGTAGATTGGTGTCATACGACATTAATACGGCAATTTTTACGACATAAAAGTGTCGTAAAATTCCCCAAAGGTGAGAAGCAGTTTTAAAGAAATTATAACGTTTTAAATGCAATAGCCGATTTATCGGCTTACAAGGCTCAATAAATCGGCTATTAAAATTGGCAGGGGCGGCCGGACTCGAACCGACGAATGCAGGAGTCAAAGTCCT
>DHAH01000027.1:23014-24192 GCA_002397345.1 Clostridiales bacterium UBA4959 | reverse complement strand
AGTCAAAGTCCTGTGCCTTACCGGCTTGGCGACGCCCCTCCATTTTACCGGATAATTATATCACAATATTTCCCGCAAGTCAAGTTTTAAAAAGTTAATATATACGGTTGATTTTTAATTCATTCGAATTTAAAAAGCTTCATTACCCGCACAATATCTCCCACGGTTTGCGACACGTTCTCTCGCACACGCAGGCGGCTGACCTCAAACGGTTCCGCGCGGCGGTTTATCGGCACGACGGCGCTCACGCCCTCGCTATAAACGCTCTCCAGCTCCGCGCCGTCAAGCTCCACGCCGCCCACCAGCGCTATGACCGGCACGCCCGCAGCACCGCCGCCGGGCAGCCCGGATACATCGACCCCGAGCCTGCGCCTTATAACCTCGCAGTAGTTGCGCAGTCCGGCGTCGAGCAGGGGCAGCTCGCCGCAGAGCGCCCCTTTTTGAGGGGCGAACACATAAGCCGCGCCGCGAGATCCGACCGTGGGATTATCCACGTCGCACATCGCGGTCAGCTTGACTCCGCGCAGCAGCTCACGCGCTTCTGTGATGTCGAGGTTCGCTATCTCGCACAATGAGCCGCCGACGGGGACGAACTCTCTCCCCGCACGGTTGAAAAACCTCACGCCGAGCGCTACCGCAAGTCCGGCTCCGCCGTCGTTTGTGCACGAACCGCCCAGCCCGACGATAATTTCGCCGCAGCCAAGCTCCACAGCGCGTTTGATCTGCTGACCCACGCCGAGGGTGGTGGTGTCGAGCGGGTTATAACCCTCCGCCATGCCCGCGCAGCTTGCGGTTTCGACCACCGCGCGGCATGCGCAGCCGTCCTCGCTGTCTATGACGGCGAACGACGCGTCGATTGTTTCACCCTGTCGTCTGCCGCAGACGGGGAGAATAATTTTTTTTGCCCTCGCGCCGGGTTTACCCGAAATTGCGGTTATAAAACAATCAACCGTCCCCTCCCCGCCGTCGGCGATGGGTAGCTTATGTACTTCGCAGCCGGGAATAAGCGATTTCAGCTTATCCGATATCCATCCGCACAGCTCGGCGGAGGTCGCGCTGCCCTTGAACGAATCGGGCGCGACGATGATTTTTTGCAGCATAGCAATGCACCTCGTAATCAAACGGGTAAATATATTATTGCCGATTATAGCGGATAGCGGCGGGGTTGTCAATATACA
>DHAH01000027.1:22606-22864 GCA_002397345.1 Clostridiales bacterium UBA4959 | reverse complement strand
TTGTCAATATAATGCTTGCCAACGGTGTGCGGGGGTGATATAATATAACTGATAATAAATTTTACGGGGATAGAATATCGCCAAAAAAGATATTGATAGTCCCATATTTAATATACAATTAAAGGATACCTACCAACAATGCCATTTGACGCCGGCTTTCTTGCCGCTGTAACAAACGAAATCGCCCCCCTTGCCGGCTCGCGCGTGGATCGCGTGCTTCAGCCCGACCGCGACGCTATTGTGTTCGTGCTCCGCGAT
>DHAH01000027.1:9526-22461 GCA_002397345.1 Clostridiales bacterium UBA4959 | reverse complement strand
CTATTGTGTTCGTGCTCCGCGATAATCGCGGCAGCGCGGTACGCGACGAAGGTCGCCGTGACCGCCGCCTGCTCATCAACGCCGGATCGGGCACGCCGCGCGTACAGCTCACCGACACAGTGGGCGAAAATCCAAAAGCGCCCCCCATGTTTTGTATGCAACTGCGCAAGCATCTTTTGGGCGCGAAACTCACGGATGTGCGGCAGCTCGGGTTCGAGCGCGCACTGCGCCTGACCTTTGAAACGCGCGACGAGCTGGGCACGGACGCTGTAAAACACATCATCGCCGAATGTATGGGGCGATTTTCCGATATTATCCTCACCGACGCCGACGACAAGATCATCGGCGCGGCGAAGCTCGTCGATTTCTCCGACAGTAAAATCAGGCAGATTCTGCCGGGATTAAAATACGAAATACCGCCTGTCCAGCCCATGACGGCCGATACCGGGACTCTTCCCGTCGATTCCGGCGGCTGCAAGCTGAACCCGCTCGAAGCGCAGCGGGAAACCTTTATAGCGCTGCGCGATTATTCGAAGCTGCCCGATGAAAAGTTTATCTCGGCGTATTATTACGGCATCTCGGCAACTGTCGCGCGTGAGATTTCATATCGCGCGGCGGGCAGGGGTGCGGATGCGCTTTGGGATGTGATCTCCGGCATCATGAGCGACATCCGGGAGGGCAGATTTACACCCGCCGCTGTCTGCGACGGCGACGGAAAACTTATCGAATACAGCTTTTTGCCCTTGACGCATTATGGAGCCGAATATAAAACTGTCGAATACCCCGATTTTGCCGCGCTTACCGACGCGTTTTTTTCCGAACGCGATACCGCCGAACGTTATAGACAGCGCGCGTCCGATATTCACCGGCTGCTTGCCAACGCAGAGACGCGTCTGACTAAAAAAATCGCGCTCCAACAGGCGGATCTCGCCGACAGCGCAGATAAAGACAAATACCGGAAGCTGGGCGATCTTATCACCTCGAGCATCTACATGCTGAAACGCGGCGACAGCCGCGTCAGTCTGACCGATTACGCCGCCGACCCGCCCGAAGAAGTTGTCGTCACGCTTGACCCGCGCCTGACCCCGGCGCAGAACGCGCAAAAATATTATAAACGTTATACAAAGGCGAAATCAGCCGAGAGCGCGCTTACAAAGCAGATCGCGTTGGCGCGCGCGGAGCTTGAATATATCGCCAGCGTTTCCGACGCGCTTTCGCGGGCGCGCAGCGAAATCGAGCTTACCGAGCTGCGCCGGGAACTATACGAATCGGGCTACGCGTCGAAAATGCGGGGTTACGTCGCGTCGAAGCCGACCGCGCCGAAGCCGCAGAAGTTCCGCACCTCCGGCGGATATGAGGTATTGTGCGGTAAAAACAACACCCAAAACGATTATCTCACGTTTAAACTGGCGTCGAAATTTGACTGGTGGTTTCATGTCAAAGCTCTGCCCGGTTCACATGTTGTCCTGCTCTGCGGCGGGGACGAGCCGGGGGAGGACGACCTCACCGAAGCGGCGGTCATCGCGGCGACATTTTCAAAAGCAGCGCGTGGTATCCCCGCCGCCGTCGACTATACACGCGTAAAAAACGTTAAAAAACCACCCGGCTCGAAACCGGGTTACGTGACCTATTCCACCAACTCGACGGCATATGCTCTGCCCGACGAGGAGCTGTGCGCGCGGCTGAAGATATAAAAATGTACAATATGTGCCGATCCTTAAATATTACTGTTTATTCAAAATTAATAATAATATTTTTAAAGCAAAGCACTTGACATCGTGACTATATAATGGTAAAATAGCAATCGACATAGGGGAGTAGTTTACGCGGCGGTTTGTCACCCGTTCCGGTCGCCGCGGCGTTTTAAAGTCAACAACGTGACGGGCGCGGTATGTACGCCGCCCCGATCTGGCTTTAAATTTTTGCGCCAAAGAAGCGTGATTATAACGAGACTTATGTATGGCGCAGGCTGTACATAAGTCTCGCTATTATATTACAAAGGGGAATTGGAACTTTGAAATACTATCTCCATAAGACTGACGAAGTATTGACCCAGCTTGGCTCGCAGACGGCGGGTCTATCCTCGGACGAAGCCGCGAAACGGCTTTTACACGACGGGCGCAACAAGCTTACGGAAGGCAAGAAAATCACGCTTATCCAGCGCTTTATCGAACAGCTTGCCAACCCGATGGTCATTGTGCTTATCATCGCCGCCGTTATCTCCGCCATAACCTCCACGCTGTCGAACGAAGCGCCGACCGACGTGTTTGTCATTATGGCGGTCGTGCTGCTGAACACCATACTCGGCGTTATGCAGGAGAGCAAAGCGGAGCGCGCAATCGAGGCGCTGCGCGAAATGTCGTCGCCAACCTCGAAGGTAATGCGCGGCGGCAAGCTTGAGGTTATTAAAACAGAAGAGCTTGTGGCTGGCGACGTTGTCGTCCTTGACGCCGGCGACTCCATCCCCGCCGACGGGCGCATTCTCGAATGTGTGATGATGAAATGCGACGAAGCCGCTTTGACAGGCGAATCGGTGCCGGCGGAAAAATCGGTTGAACCGCTTCTTCAAAAAGAAAACCGCGATGTACCGCTCGGCGACCGCGTAAATATGGTATACATGGGCAGCACCGCCGTTTACGGGCGCGGGCGTTTTGTCGTCACCGCGACGGGCATGAAAACCGAGGTCGGCAAGATCGCCGACGCGATCACAAACGCGGCGGAAAGCGATACGCCTCTCCAGCGTAAGCTGGCGCAACTGAGTAAAGTATTAACCTACCTCGTGCTTGGTATCTGCGCGTTCATGTTCGCTGCCGGGCTGATTAAAAGCGGCAGCGTTAACCGCGATACGGTGCTGTCGACCTTCATGCTCGCGGTTTCGCTTGCCGTCGCCGCCATCCCCGAGGGACTTGCCGCGGTCGTTACCATCGTGCTGTCGATGGGTGTGACAAAAATGTCGCGCCGCAACGCGATTATCCGCAAACTGACCGCTGTGGAAACGCTGGGCTGTACGCAAATCATCTGTTCCGATAAAACCGGTACGCTAACCCAAAACCGCATGACCGTTGTCGAGTATTCGTCTTCCGATCAAAAGCTGCTGGCGACCTCGCTGGCGCTTTGCTCCGACTCGGAACTGGGAGAGGACGGCACCGCATACGGTGATCCGACGCAGAACGCCGTCGTCAATTACGCGAATTCGCTTAAACTGCCAAAACCGCAGCTCAAAGCCGAGTTCCCGCGCGTAGGGGAAATTCCCTTTGATTCGGCGCGCAAGCTGATGACGACGATCCACGCTACAAAATCAGGCGCGGCGGTGCAGCATACAACCGGCGCGCCCGACGTGGTGATCGACCGCTGCAACCGTTTTATAGCAAACGGTAAAATCCAGCCTATGACAGAAGAAAGGCGGCAGTATTTCCGTTCCGAAAACAAGCGTCTGGCAAGCAAAGCGCTGCGTGTGCTCGCCGCTTCATATACAGACCTGCCCTCCGCGCCTTCGCATCCCGAACCGGGAGAACTGGAGCGCGACCTGATTTTCATCGGGCTTGTGGGTATGATCGACCCGGTGCGCGACGAAGTCCCCGCCGCTATCGAGGAATGCCGCGCAGCCGGTATCCGTCCGGTGATGATCACGGGCGACCACCGCGATACCGCCGCCGCCATAGCGAAACAGCTCGGCATTATTAAAAACGATGACGAAGCAATCACCGGTACAGAGCTTGACGATATCTCCGACGATGATTTCGCCGAGCTGGTTACGCATTATTCCGTTTATGCGCGCGTCAAACCCGAGCATAAGGTGCGTATCGTCAACGCGTGGAAATCACGCGGGCTTATCACCGCCATGACGGGCGACGGCGTGAACGACGCACCCTCGATAAAGAGCGCGGATATAGGCATCGGCATGGGTATAACGGGCACGGACGTTACCAAAAACGTCGCCGACATGATACTCGCCGACGACAACTTCGCAACGATTGTTTCCGCCGTCGAGGAAGGGCGGCGTATCTACGACAATATCCAAAAGTCGATACAGTTCCTGCTTTCCTCCAACCTCAGCGAGGTTATCGGCATCTTCACCGCGACGCTGCTGGGTTTTACAATTCTCAAACCGATACACATCCTGTTCATCAACCTCATTACCGACTCGCTGCCCGCGCTGGCGCTCGGATTGGAGAAGGGCGAGCCTGATCTGATGCGCCGCCCTCCGCGCGATTCCAAAGAAGGCATATTCTCCGCCGGAGTGGGGGTCAACGTCTTTTATCAGGGATTTTTAGTTGCGGCGCTCACGCTCGCGGCGTATTTTATCGGTCACTTCATCGAAAGCGGGTGCTGGGAGCTTGCGAACAGCCCCGATGGCATGACAATGGCGTTCCTCACCATGTCGATGGCGGAAATCTTCCATTCATATAATATGCGCTCACAAAAGTGCTCGATATTCGCGCTGGGTACACACAACTTCTTTTTGTTCGGCGCGATGGTGCTGTCACTCGCGCTGACCACCACGGTTATCTATGTACCCTTCCTGCGGGAGCTTTTCGCTTTCGAATTTATCGATGTATTCGAATATTTTATCGCGCTGGGTCTGGCGGTTTCGATAATCCCGATTGTCGAGCTTGTAAAAGTATTCCAAAGGGCGTTTGATCATAAGCGGGCGAAAAACGCGTAACGATATATGGGCGTGGGTTAAGGGGCAATAATCCACGCCCATACAGCTTCTTAATAAAAAATAAAAAATTATGTTTACAAAATAACCATTATTATGTTATAATGAGCGCAGCGAATTCAAACATATCTTTCCTTATGAAATCAATTCGAAAGATATGTTATAATGAGCGCAGCGAATTCAAACATATCTTTCCTTAAAAAATAATCTGAAAGATATGTTATAATATAAACATGAACTATCAAAAGAAAAACAACTACAGCACCTATAAATCAACCGCAAAACCGCCGTTTAAATGGCGGTTTGACAAGTTTTTTGTGCTGCTTGCGGCAGTTTTTTTGCTCGCTCCTTATGCGCATTTTCAATTATTCGTATATCTCGAGGGCGCGTCAGGATGGATATCTCTAATTTGTGTCGCACTGCTGATGGGTATCGGTTACGCCGCGCAGGCCATCTATTCACGCTTGCGCGGGTATAAGCGTGTGCGAATGGACGGTACATATGAAAATATCGAGCGGATTTTTACACCTAAACATGCACTTGGACCATATATTTTGGCTGTGATTGTGTTCATTATAATTTTCATCATATTTAAATTATATTTAGTGTGGCGCGTAGATATGGGTATTGATCATTTTTTGGACAAATACGAGCTTTCTCCGTTTACCATTGCGCTGACAGGAGCTGTTTTTACAGTGCTTGGTGCGATTTCATGGTTCTTCGATGCAAATTTTCTGATTTCTTTACGATTTTTCTTACCCGCAATCGCAAACCTCAACATTTGCTTCACCATATCAAATTATTTCTATAAAAACAGTTTTCCTTTCTTTTTTACCACTACTATTATAGGTGTAATATTTATTGCAATTTCTTATTTATTAAAACGCTATTATACGTCGTTTATGAAAACAACATAATAATCACAACCCAATTAAGTCGATTTTTGTAACACAGCACGATTGACTTCCGCATGAAAATATTGCATAATTGAAAACAAGCTATTCTTAAAAATGATTAAGACAGGATGGTATTCTACATGAGCGAAAAATTACGCATCGGCATCTGCGGCACAGGCGGCATATCTCACGCGCATATGGACAGGTACGTTAAATTCGACGACGTCGAGATCGTCGGCGCGTGTGACATTGTTCCGGGCAAGGCGAGGGCATTCCTTGACAGCTACGGCTTAAAAGATAAACCCGCGTTCGAAAATGTATTTGACCTTATAAAAAACGTTCAGATGGACGGCGCGAGCGTATGTACATACAATACGACGCACGCCGAATGCGCCATAGCACTGCTTGAAGCCGGCGTTCACGTGCTGTGCGAAAAACCGATGTCGTTCACGCTCGGACAGGCGGTTGAAATGGTGCGCGCTTCTAAGAAAGCAAACAAGTTCCTCACCATCGGATTCCAGCCCCGCTGGGATTTTATGCGCCGCAGAGTCGACAACATCATCGAGTCGGGCGTTCTGGGCAAGGTTTACTATATCCAGAGCGGCGGCGGACGGCGCAGAGGCATTCCCGGCGGTACGTTCGTTGACGAAAGCAAGGCGGGGTTCGGCTGTCTGGGCGATATCGGCTGTTATTCAATCGATGAATGCCTGCACGCTGTAAAATATCCCAAGCCGCTGACAGTTTCGGCTATTGCGACCGATTATTTTGGCAAGAACCCGAAATATTGGCCCGACGCGGCGAATTTCAACGTTGACGATTTCTCCGTCGCGCTGGTGCGTATGGAAGGCGACACCACGTTTGTGTTCAAACAGTCGTGGGCGATGCACGCCGACTCGTTAGGCGATACGTTGTGGCTGGGCACCGAGGGTGCGATTAAAATCTCGAACGGATTCGACGAGCTGCGCCGCCCGAGCCGTGTCATGCTGTACACCGACGTCAACGGTCAGCACCTCGACTCATATGTGCTCCCCAACGTACCGTTTGACGCATACGGCGGCGCGCGTCCCATGGATATTTGGGACGGCAAAATGCGCGGTTTCGTAGACGCGCTGAAAACAAACGGCCCCGCTCCCGTGCCGGGCGAAGAAATCCTTTATAACCAAGCGATCTGCGATGGTATCTACCGTTCGTCGAAACTGGGTAAAGAAGTCGAAATCGAAATCCCTGAGATTTAAGGGGATATACCCTGGGATTTAAGGGGATATAAAAGACGGGGACGCGCAGGGGGCGATAAGCTCTCGCCGTATCTTTAAACACTTTTATATACCTGCAGGGGGGATCATTGATCACCCGCAGATTAATAATTAATACAACGGGCGGTCAATGGTCGCTCCTGTAATGCCGCGCATTTGGGCGTTTGACCCAAACGCGCGGCTGCGCTTTTCCGGCGCTGACGGCGGCGGCAATCCTACAAATTAATAATTTGTTATTGATTTAACCTCGCCGCGCGTGTTATACTATTATAATCGCTGTAATTATAGCGATTTATAAAGGCGCGCGGCAAGTTAATGTTTCCGCGCCCGAACTACACATAAACAGGATTATTATAATGCAAAAATATATCGAAAAAGCCGAGCCGATGACGCTGCCTGTCTTAATGCTCGAATCCATCGCGGTTTTTCCCACCATTCCGGTCAGTTTCGAGCTGTCCGATAAAAGCAGCCTCGCCGCGTGTGAGCGCGCCGAGGCTGCCGACGGACTGCTCTTTGCCGTACAGCGCCGTCCTATTGATGAAGAAACCCTTTCGCTTCTTAAAGATGTTGGCGGTGACGGCAAAGCCAATGACGCCGCCGGCGACACCCCGGATAATCTATCCGAAACCGCAAACTTATTTTCGGTTGGAACAGTTGTCAAGCTGCGTCAGTCGGTGAAGCTGCCCGAGGGTACCATGGGCGTGTTCATAGAAGGCACGTCCCGCGCGACGGCGAGCCGTTATTATGATAACGGCTTGGGCTTGACCGTCGATGTGATAGCCAAAACCGTCAGCGTTGACGATGGCGGCGGAATCAAGGGCGAGGCGCTGATACACGAGATCACCGGGGCGTTCGATGAATTTACAAAGTTCCTGCCGCGGCTGTCAAATGAGCTTATCACCGCGGTCAAGTCGATACGCAATCCCGGTCTGCTCGCCGATTTTATAGCAAGCAACGTGCTGATAAACCCGCTTGACAAGCAGCTTGTGCTTGAGGAGTTCAATCCGCTGCGTCGGCTGGAGCTGCTTGCGGTAATACTCGAGCGCGAGCGCGACGTGCTGTCGACCGAGCTTGACATACATCGCCGTGTGCGCCGCCAGATCGAGAGCAACCAGCGTGAATATTATCTTAAAGAACAGCTCAAGGCAATAAAAAACGAGCTGGGCTATTCAGAGGACGAAGAAGACGAGATCGACGAGTATTACGAGAAGATAGACGCCGCTAAATTACCTGCGGAGATCGCCGAAAAGTTAGTCCGTGAGGTTAAAAAACTCGCAAAGACGCCCTACAACGCCGCCGAGTCGAGCGTGATACGGAACTATCTCGATTTATGCCTGGAACTGCCCTGGACTAAAACCTCGAAGGAACGCGCCGACGTCGGAGCCGCGCGTAAAATTTTGGCGCGCGATCACGACGGATTGGAAAAGATAAAAGAACGCATTCTTGAATATATCGCGGTGAAGCAGCTTAATCCCGGACTGCGCAACCAGATCCTCTGCCTTGTCGGGCCTCCCGGCACAGGCAAGACCTCGATTGCGGCGTCAATCGCGCATGCGACGGGACGTAAATACGTGCGCGTGTCGCTGGGCGGCGTGCGTGACGAGGCTGACATCCGCGGGCACCGTAAAACCTATATCGGCGCGATGCCGGGGCGCATTATCGCCGCGCTGCGTCAGGCAAAGACGCGCAATCCGCTTATATTGCTCGATGAAATTGACAAGCTGACCTCCGACGCGCACGGCGACCCTGCCTCCGCGCTGCTTGAGGTGCTCGACAGCGAGCAAAATAAGGCATTCCGCGACCATTTCGTGGAGCTGCCCATGGATTTGTCAGAATGCCTGTTCATCGCAACGGCGAACACGCTTGACACAGTCCCCAGACCACTGATCGATCGCATGGAGATCATTGAGCTGAAAATTTACACACGGCACGAAAAGCTTGCCATTGCGAAAAATCACCTTATCCCCAAACAGCTCACCCGTCACGGGCTGAACAAGCGCATGCTGAAGCTCACCGACGACGCGGTTTTTGAAATCATCGATTTTTACACCCGTGAAGCGGGCGTGCGCAACCTCGAGCGCGAGATCGCGAGCCTCTGCCGTAAATCGGCGAAGGAGATAGTCGAAACCGGCGTTAAATCGGTGAAGATCACCGCGGACGACGTGAAAAAATATCTCGGCACACAGAAAATCAAGCCCGACACACTGTCGCCGTCTGACGAAGTCGGCGTTGTCAACGGCCTTGCTTATACCGAGGTCGGGGGCGATCTGCTGCGCGTGGAGGTTGCCACCATGCCCGGCACGGGCAAGCTGGAGCTGACCGGCTCGCTGGGTGATGTAATGAAAGAATCGGCGCGTGCAGCGGTGAGCTATATACGCGCGAACTCCGAGGCGCTGGGCGCCCCTGCCGACTTTTACAAAACGCGGGACATACATATACATGTCCCGGAAGGCGCGATCCCAAAGGATGGACCCTCCGCCGGCGTGACTATCGCAACCGCGCTGGTCAGCGAGCTGTCGGGCGTACCCGTACGCCGCGACGTTGCCATGACGGGCGAAATCACCCTGCGCGGGCATGTGCTGCCTATCGGCGGGCTGCGCGAAAAGCCCATGGCAGCTTATAAAGCGGGCATTGCTACGGTATGTATCCCCGCCGACAACACGCGCGATCTGGACGACATCGACCCCACCGTGCGCGAGTCGCTGGTGTTCACCCCCTGCCGGGAAATCGGCGAAGTGCTGAATACGGCTTTGGTGAAATAAAAAATAAATAATAAACAATGCAATAACCGTTATAAATAAATTGTGTTGATCCAAAGGAGGTTATACAAATGCAAGATTTTAACACGATACGTCAGGTAGCTGTAAAACTGGCAGAAGAATATCCGATTAAAAAATTAACCTGTTTTGGTTCTTACGCTGAATGCACTCAGACAAATGATAGTGATATTGACTTTTTGGTCGAATTCTCTACTCCGACAATATCTTTAATAGTGCTTGCCGGGCTTAAACGGCGTTTGGAAGAACATCTGGAAATACCTGTAGACCTCATTCACGCACCGATACCTCAAAATTCTTATATCACTGTCAATAACAAGGTTCTTATTTATGAACGCACGCGATAAATCCATTCTCCGGTTTAAAATAGATACTGAAAAAGCGAAAATACATTATAATTTATATGAACATTAACCTCAACAACATCGCGCTGCGCATGTCGGCGGGGCGCACCGACCAGTTTCCCACCGACGGCAGACCGCAGATAATATTATCCGGACGCTCGAACGTGGGTAAAAGCAGCCTTATCAACACGCTGCTGGGGCGCAAGGCGCTGGCTCGCGTCAGCTCATCGCCGGGCAAGACGATCACTATCAATTTCTACGACATCGACGGTAAAATCTATTTCGTCGATCTGCCCGGTTACGGCTTCGCAGCGCGCAAGCCCGAGGATAAAGCGCGCTGGTCGACACTGACAGACGCGTTTCTGAACGATAAGCCGCAAGGCTTAACGCCGGCGCCGCGCTTGATTATACAGCTCATCGATTCCAAAGCCGGCGCTACCGACGACGATTTGGCTATGATCGACTGGATGCAGGAGACACTTGTTCCCTGTATTTATGTCGCGACAAAAATCGATAGATTAAATAAAACAAACCGCGAGAAGCAGCTTGCCGAGCTGCGTTCCTCGGGTGCGAAGGTTATCCCGTTTTCCGCGCTGACCGGAGAGGGACGCGCGGACGTTTGGAACGAAATTAATAATTTTTTAAATAAGTAAGGGGTAGTAATATGCTTTTATCGACTCAGACAGAGATGTTCGCCCGCAAATTCGGCGACCATACTGCGATTAAAACGCTCGCGGCGATCGGATGGGACGCGCTTGACTTTTCCATGTTCGATCAAAACGACCCGAAATTCATACTGCAGCGCGACGACTGGCGGGAGACCGCGCAGGCGATTCGTAAAACGGCGGATGAAAATAATATTATTTTCAATCAAGCCCACGCGCCTTTCGCTTCATATATTCCCGGCAACGACGAATACAACACGAAAATTTTCGCCAAAATCGTCCGGTCAATAGAAATCGCGGGCATTCTCGGCGCAAAAATTATTATCGTGCATCCGATTACCCTCAGCGGCTCTCCCGAGGATCAAAAGGCGAAAAACATCGAGTTTTATAACGCCCTGCTGCCCTATTGCAAGCAGTTCGGCGTAAAAATCGCGCTGGAGAACATGTGGGGACGCGACAAAGACACAAAAGCAATCATTCCCGCCGCGTGCTCGACCGCCGCGGAATTCGTTGATTACATAGATTCGCTTGACAGCGGCTGGTTCTGCGCCTGCCTTGACATCGGGCACGGCGAAATGCAGGGCGCGGGCGCGCTTTCTTCCGTGGAGTTGATAAAAGCGCTCGGACATAAACGGCTGCAGGCGCTGCATGTTCACGATAATGATAAAATCGGCGACCTTCATTCCCTGCCCTTCACCTACGCCATAAACTGGGGCAGCATTACAGACGCGCTGAAAGAGATCGACTACTGCGGCATTTTCACCTTCGAAGCGGACAGCTATCTGGGTAAATTCCCGCCGGAGTTATATGCGTCTGTGTCAAAGCTGATGCTTGACGTGGGAAAATATTTGATCCGCAATTTATAATTAATTCGTTTAGCATATTCACTTTATACAGATTTATTAATACTACAAATTCAGGAGATTTTAAATGATCCAGCCTTGCCTTGGCATAAACGATCTTGGTCACCTCACAATCTCTGGGCGTGACGCCGCGGTGCTTGCCGAAAAATACGGTACGCCCGCCTACTTTATCGACGAGGAAACCGTACGGCGCAACTGCCGCGTTTATAAATCGTCGCTGGAGCGGCACGCGGGCAGCGATTCTCTGCCTTTATACGCGGGCAAAGCGCTGTGCTGCTCGGCGATTTACAAGCTCATCGCCGAGGAAGGTCTGGGCGCGGACGTTGTTTCGTGCGGCGAGATCGCGACCGCTTTAAAAGCACGGTTTCCGATGGAGCGCGTTTATTTCCACGGCAACAATAAAACCGACGCCGACATTGCTTACGCGCTTGACGCGGGGGTAGGCACGTTTGTGGTCGACAATTTTGACGAGCTGGATGCGCTTGACCGCATAACCCGCGGGGAAAATATAAAGCAACGCATCCTGCTGCGTCTGTCGCCCGGCATTGACCCGCACACCCACCGCAAGGTGATAACAGGCAGCGTCGATTCCAAATTTGGCGTTGCGATTGAAACCGGGCAAGCGCTGGAATTCGTGAAAAAGGCGCTGCGCTGCACTAATTTGACGCTCGCCGGTCTGCACTGTCACATCGGCTCGCAAATTTTCGAGCCTGACCCATTTATTGACGCGGCAAAGGCGATGATCGCTTTCATGGGCGCCTGCAAGACGGCATTCGGCTGGGAGGCGTCCGAACTTAACCTCGGCGGCGGTTTTGCGGTGCGTTATATAGACGAGCATCCGCACGTTGATATTGACGCGAATATTAAGGTTATAGCGGACACTGTGGTTTCCGCCTGCGCCGCCGCCGGTCTTGCCGCCCGACCCGCTTTGCGGCTGGAACCGGGACGTTCGATCATTGCCGACGCGGGCGTCACACTCTACACCGTCGGGAGCGTGAAGCACATCACCGGTTATAAAAATTATATTTCAATTGACGGCGGGATGCCCGACAACCCGCGTTATACGCTTTATTCTTCACCTTATACTTTTATTGTCGCCAACCGGGCAAACGAAACCGCCGATTTCGAATGCACCGTCGCGGGACGCTGCTGTGAGAGCGGCGATCTGCTCGCGGAGGGAATAAAGCTTGCGTCCTGCTCACGCGGCGACATACTCGCCGTCTGTGTCACCGGCGCTTATAATTATTCGATGGCGTCGAATTATAACCGTATCCCCCGCCCGCCGATTGTGGTTTTATCGCCCGAGGGTGAATATGTCGCCGTGGAACGCGAGGGGTTCGACGATATTGTGCGGCTGGACAGGCTCGTTTGACGGTTTTCCGATAGACGGCTTCCTGTAATATATTTTTATTTATGCCTAAACCTTACGCCTTGTGGCAATAATCATAATCGATAAATTATCAATTTATCACAA
>DHAH01000027.1:8713-9357 GCA_002397345.1 Clostridiales bacterium UBA4959 | reverse complement strand
AATTTATCACAAGGATCAACATCAATGCTATTAAACCTATTATCCGGCGGTTTCAGTGCGGAAGATATTCCGTTATTGCTGCTCCGCATTCCCATTATCCTCATAGCGCTGACCGTGCATGAAACCGCTCACGGCTGGGTCGCGCTGTGGATGGGCGACACCACCGCGCGCGACAGCGGGCGGCTGTCACTCAACCCTCTGCGTCATCTTGACCCATTCGGCGCGCTTGCCATGTTATTGGTCGGTTTTGGCTGGGCAAAACCCGTACCGATCGACACGCGCAGATTCAAAAACCCTAAAGCGGGCATGGCGATCTCCGCCCTTGCCGGGCCGCTGTCAAACGTGCTGCTTTCGTTTTTCGGGTTGGTTTGTATGAGGATCGTATATTTTATCCTGCCGCCCGCGTCAACTATGAGCAAATTCGCGTTTTATCTTGCGCACTATACACTTATATTTTTTTATATGTTCGCGGCTATGAATATTTCGCTGGCGATATTCAATTTTTTGCCCATGCCGCCGCTCGACGGCTCGCGTATATTGTTTTCGTTTCTGCCTAACCGCTTATATTTCGGCGTGATGAAATATGAACGCTATATTGCGGCGCTGATAATGATCCTGCTTTTCGTCGGAGTGCTTGACAAGCC
>DHAH01000027.1:0-8603 GCA_002397345.1 Clostridiales bacterium UBA4959 | reverse complement strand
GCTTGACAAGCCCATGTCATTTTTAATCAACGGCGCGCTCGGCGGCATGGAACGGCTGTTGGGGCTGGATAAATTTTTGTCGTAAGGGTGACTTTCTAAAATATTATACGTTACATATAAAATATTTAACTATAGGAAGGACGGCGTATGGACGGCACACAAATAACGCAGACACCGCTCTTCCACCTTCAAATTTTTGACGGGCCCCTTGATTTGCTGCTTAACCTCATCGACAAGAACAAGGTCGATATCCGCGACATACCCATCGCGCTGATACTCGATCAATATATGGAGTACCTCGACGCCATGCGCGCGCTCGACATGGAGATCGCGGGGGATTTTATCGTATGCGCGGCGGAGCTGATGCTCATAAAAAGCCGCATACTGCTTCCCTCCCCTGCCGCCGGCGACGAGGAAGACCCACGCGCCAAACTGGCGGCGTCGCTGCTCGAATACAAACGCGCAAAGGCAGCCGCATTGCAGCTTGCCGAATTTTATTCCCTGCACGCCGGACGGTTCACACGCGAACCCGATTGCCTTCCCCCTTCGAACGATCCGCCTGTCGGGCTGGACGTGTCGCTTCTGACACGCGCGTTTGCGCGCATATTAAAAAA
Organism: Clostridiales bacterium UBA4959; assembly: GCA_002397345.1. Lineage (GTDB taxonomy): Bacteria > Bacillota > Clostridia > Oscillospirales > CAG-272 > DTU078. The sequence goes on along the minus strand of DHAH01000027.1, from coordinate 7,989 downwards.
GAAGCGCGAGCTGCCCCAGCTTGCGATACGTTCGGAAAAGACGCTGGAGTCGCTGCTTTCCGGACGGGTCGTCACCGTAGGCGAGCGCGTTTTATGGGTGATGCGCCGCATGTATACCCAGCCGGAAATGACGCTTGACGAATTGCTGTTTGCCTGCCGCTCGCGCTCGGAGCTTGTCGCCACCTTCATGGCGGTGCTCGAGCTGCTGCGCAGTCAGCGCTTAACGATAGCTCATATAAATGACGACGACGAAATGGATACCGATGTCGTATTAAAAATGAGTTTACAACACTTTGAACATCGATGATTATCAACGAACAACAACTTGAAACGGAAAAACGCGCGCTGGAGGCGATATTATTTGCCGCCGGCGGCGCTGTGTCGCTTGAAAAGCTCTCGGAAACTCTGGGGCTTGATATTGATACTGTTAACAGATTGTGCGACGCGCTCGCCGCCGATTGCGAGGGGCGTGGCATACAACTGCTCTCGCTGGGCGACCGGCGTCAGTTATGCACACGTGAAGAATTTGAGCCGTACATTAAAAACGCGCTCGGTGTCCGCGCCGCGGGAGGGCTGAGCCAGTCCGCCCTCGAGGCTTTGGCTATAATCGCGTATAACCAACCCGCGACACGCGTATTTGTCGAACAAGTGAGAGGCGTGGACAGCGCATATGCGATCACAACGCTGCTCGAGCGGGGATTGATCGAATGTGTGGGCAAACTCGACGTGCCCGGACGCCCCAATCTTTACGCTACGACCACCAATTTTCTGCGCTGTTTTGGCATATCGTCGCTGGACGAAATGCCGAAACCCGATATTACGGGCTCCGCGGACGCCGTTGAAAAAGACGGCGGCGTTTGATTTGATTTTATGCGGATATTTTTGATTATTTTATGTATTTTAACCGCGATAACAGCGCTTATAACGCTGATATTGTCGCTGTGGGTACGGCTGCGCGTCGCTTATACCGAAGAAAACGGGCTGCGCGTATGGGTGAGGGTACTGTTTTTAAAATTCAACCTGCTGCCCGCAAAACAACAAAAAATAAACCTCCGCGATTATAAAATCAAGCGTTTTCGCAAGCTGGAACGTAAACGCACGCTGCTTGCCGAAAAAGAACGGCATAAAAAGGCAAAGAAAAGCGCCGAATCTGATGCGGCGCCTGCCGAGATTTCGCCGGAGCTGCCGCTGGGCGAAAAAATCGCGCTGCTCACAAAAGTGATAACCAAAATAATACGCCGCTTCGCGCGTTATCTGCGTGTTGACGTAAGCCGGCTTTATATTAAGGTCGCGTCCGACGACGCGGCGAAAACCGCTTATCTTTACGCTGCCGCCGTCCAGTCCGCCGCGTATTTAACCGAAATTATGCAAAATATAACGAATTTTAATGTAAACCGCAGCGCCGATTTTTCTGTTATACCCGATTTCACATCCGAGCAGTCGGAAATCAACGCCGATTTTACGTTTCGCATGAGGGTGATGGACATGGCGCGGCTTGGCATATCGGCTTTAATTGGATACATGCGCGTGAAATCAGTTGATAATTGACAGCTTACAGTTATATAAACGGAGGAAAAATAAATGCCTGAAAGCAAACTCGGCGATATTATCGCCACATCGCTGTCCAACATAAAAGAGCTTGTCGACGCCGACACAATCGTCGGCGAACCTATTCCCGCGGGAAAATCCACGATTATTCCCGTTTCGCGCGTGTCGGTCGGATTCGCGTCAGGCGGCGTTGATTATTTCGGCAAGGGGGCAAAAGCCGCTCAGCAAACAAATAATGCGTCCTCGTCCGCTTCTTCGAACAGCAACGGCAAACAGATGCCCCAGCAGAATTTCGGAGGCGGCGGCGGAACGGGATTGACAGTTACGCCGATATGCTTTATTATAATCAAAGAGAGCGGCGATGTAGAGCTGCTTAACATCTCCCAGCCGCACGCGCCGGGCGCCGCAGGCATCATCGAAGCCGTCGGTTCGCTGCTCGACCGCTCGCCGGAGATAATCGCAAAATTGAAAAAAGCCTTTGCCCGCGAAAAGGACGAAGGTGAATGCGACGATCCCGCAGCCGGTATTTAATACTAAAATTCGATAAATGCACCGGACGCATATGCGCCAACGTTTTTTCATATAAATATTAATAAATATTCATATGTGAAGATGTTTCCGGAGGCGCGCTGTGGTTAAGTCAAAGTTATCAAAACAGATTTTAATTAAATTTTTCTGCGTTATCTCAGTGATGTTTTTAATCGTCCCCGCCGTAATTATGTCGGTCGGCGCGCAGCCCCCCTCGGTATCGGCAGGCTCCGCCATATTAATCGAAGCGTCGTCGGGCGAGGTGTTGTTCGAAAAAAAAGCCGATGATCTCCGTTCTATGGCATCGACGACAAAGATAATGACCGCACTGGTCGCGCTCGAAAACGGCAATATCGACGACAAAGTAACCATTTCTTCGGCAGCGGTCGGGATCGAGGGTTCGTCGGTCTATTTATACGCTGACGAGGAGCTGACGCTCGGCGAGCTGCTTTATGCCGTCATGCTGGAGAGCGCCAACGACGCGGCGGCTGCCGTCGCCATCGATATCGCGGGCAGTGTGGACGCGTTCGCCAACATGATGAACAGTAAAGCCGCCGAACTTGGTTTATCGCACACCCATTTTACAAACCCGCACGGACTTGACAATGAAAGTCATTACACCTCCGCGCGCGATCTGGCGATTTTAACCGTCAACGCACTGAAAAACGAAACCTTTCGCAAGATTGTAGCCACACGCCGCATCGCCATTCCGCTGCATAACGGTCAAGGCGCCCGTCTGCTTTTAAACCATAATAAACTGCTGCGCCTGTACAGCGACGCGATCGGCGTTAAGACGGGTTTCACCAAAAAAAGCGGGCGCTGCCTTGTTTCCGCCGCGGAGCGCGATGGCGTGACGCTTATTGCCGTAACGCTTGACGCGCCCGACGATTGGCGCGATCACACTACGCTGCTTGACTACGGATTCAGCATGCTTGAGCGCGTCACGCTTGCCGAGGCCGGCACGCTGTCATATGCGCTGCCTGTCATTGGCGGAACCTCACCGTATATATTCGTCAATAACGCTTCCTCCGTCCACGCCGTTTTACCGCGCGGTCACGGTGAGATACAGAGCGAGGTGCAGCTTAAAAACTTTTACTACGCGCCGCTGTCCAAATCACAGCCGCTGGGAAAGGTTATTTGGAGCTGTGACGGTAAAAAAATCGCGGAATGCGAGCTGACCGCGTCGTTTGACATACCGAAAGAAAAGCCAAAAAGTTTTTGGAACTGGCTGACAGGGCTGCTGGGGCTTGGTTGACGGTTGATAGCTTATTAATCGTGACGCTGCGCGCAGGATGTGAAAACCACCGTCAATTTAAAAATAACGCGTCGTTATTGAAAGGAAATATGTTATGAAACGATTTGCCTTGTTAATTATTTTCGCGGTATTGGCGGCGGTTTTTGTTTCTTGTGACTCGGGCGGCGCTTCTGTATCTGATTCCGGCGTGGCGGGCGTGCCGCCCGCCGGGGGAGCGGACGAGCTGCCGCCGCTGGCGTCGGATGGTGTGGCAAACTTCACCGTTGTACGGTCCGATTACGCCAATCCGGCGGTGACCGCCGAGGCTGTCCTGCTCCGCAAGGCACTTGGCACTGTCACAGGCGCGGAGTTCGCGCTCGCCACCGATTGGGCGAAGGACAAGCCGTCCGACAGCGAGCTTGCTTCGCGGTATGAAATTTTAATCGGCTCCACAAATCGCCCCGAATCAACAGAAGCGGCGGCTATGCTGACCGGAGGCGATGATTACATAATAAAAATGATCGGACGCAAGCTGGTTTTTGCCGCGTCGTCCGACCGCGCGCTGACCTCGGCGGTCGAATATTTTTGTTCCCATATAGGTTATATCTCTGAAAGTAATTTTAACGCTGTAAACGAGCTTTCGTTTGACAGCGGATATGTGCATACGGGGGTGTATGAAATGAAAGTTTTATCGCAAAGTTCATCCGACAGACCGTGTATAGTCAAAACGCTTTACCCGACCGACGATGTTGTTGTCGCAGACAAGATATTGACGCTGGATTATGGTGTCAATGACACTGCCGGTACAGAAGATATTTCCGCGAAGCTGCAAAAGGCGCTTGACGACTGCGCGGCACAGGGTGGTGGCAGCGTGTGGCTGCCCGCCGGCAAATACCGGCTGACGCGCGGCATTACGATTCCCGCGTTTGTCACGCTGCGCGGCGACTGGCGCAATCCGGACGGTGTTACCGATGGGGAATACGGTACCGTTATCATTGCGGACGTCGAATCGACCGACGCCGCCCTCCCCGCGCTGTTCACCATCCGGGGCAGCGCCGGCGTATACGGGCTGACGGTGTGGTATAAAGATCAGTCGATCACCGATGTGAAGCCATATCCCTACACTTTCTACATAAACGGGCAGTCGGACGGCTTTATGCTCCAGTCGGTGATGAACGTTACCGTATTAAACGGTTATCGTGGGATCGGCGCGTGCGTAGTCGAGGATAACTCGCACGAACAAATGACGATCGACGGTGTTTACGGCACCTTCCTGCACCGCGCCGCGACGGCGTATAACCAGTCCGACGTCGGCACGTGGAAGAACCTGTTTATCGACCCGGCATATTGGGCGAACGCTACTTCCGCTTTTAACGCGCCGACACTTGACGCGGTGAAGGCATACACGCTTGCGAACGGCGAGGGGCTGATACTGGGCGACCTTGAGTGGACGCAGTTTGCGAATGTCCGCGTCAAGGATTATGCCGTGGGCGTGCATATCGTCAAGGGAAAGCGCATCGAGTTCGCGGGCTCACTCTATGATTTTAATATCGACGGCTGTGCGACCGGCATACAGGTCGACTCCATCGACGCGCGCTGGGGCATGGTCGTAGCGCGGGGCAGTATTTTAAACTGTGTGACGCCGGTGGTCAACGACTCGAAGGGCGTCGTAAAACTGTGCGGCGTGAATTACACCGGCACGCCCTCAGGCGAGGGGCAATATGCGCTTGACAGCTCTGACCTGTCGGCTTATAACATTAATTATAACGCAAAACCCGTCAAGCCCAAATCCGAGCAGCTTTTCGTTTTTACCGGCGATAAAACCGGAGCGACCGACGTATCATCCGAGTTGGCGCAATTCATCGCGGCGGCGGAAAAGGCGGGCGGCGGATTTATCTATCTGCCCGGCGGCAAATACCGGCTCGACGCGCCCGTTATCGTGCCCGACGGTATGGAGCTGCGCGGCGTGGGCGCCGTACCCGAACGCGATCAGGGTAACAACAGCTCCGGCGCAGCGATTCTCGCTTATTACGGCAAGAACGCGGTTGACGTTTTATACACCCAAGCATTAATTACGCTCGGTGCGGGGAGCGGTATGCGAAATATACGCATTCTCTACCCCGAAAATAAATCGGGTATCGATAATCCCGAATGCGCTTTTGCCGTGCGTTCAACCGAGGACGACGCTTATGTTGTCAACTGTGCGATTGTCGGGGCATACGGCGGCATCGACTTTAACGGCGCGAACCGGCATTTAGTTAAAAAGCTTACCGCGTATTGTTATAAATACGCTGTCCGCGCCGCTAACTGCGAGAGCGGTACGATCGAAGGCTGCCTGCAAAACGGCACCGTCGCCGTCCGCAACGGGATGAGCGAATACGATTTTTCGATTTGGCCGGACGTCAACGGCTACACACAGGTGCGGACAACGCTGTTCTATTGTTATAACACCAAAAATCAGACGATTTTCAACAGCTTCGCGTATGGCGTGAAAACGCTTGTCGAAGCTGCCGAGTGTGAAAATCTGATCGTCGCCAATGTCGGGTCGGATAATATCGGCGGTCCGCAGACCGTCGTCCAGTCGGGCGAATGCGCGGTGATCAACGCGCTGCGTTATAACGGTACTTCGTATTACGCTGGCGAAGGAGCGAGTGCATCGTTCTACAACAGGCTGACGATCGGGAACAAAAACGAACCCACCGTAAAATAACGGGGGACGGAGATACGCTGGGGGGGAAGATTTAATTTTCGCAGAAAATTAAATCTTCCCCCCCAGATCTCCGCAGTAATGGATATAATATTAATTTACCGCGGGAAAATTTTATTTTCTTGCGGCTTTTTTATTTTGATAAGCACGTTATTAGCTTGACAAACCGGTTTTCGTCCTTCTTAAACATGGGACAAAGAGGGGACGACTTCCGGCTTTTTTTATGCTATAATGTTATCATGCGAAGTAACTATGAGAAAGAGGCAATAAATCTTGGGCTGTAAAGAAAATGAAATTATAGAAAATGATATAATCGCCGAATTCAAACAAATCGCGTTCGGCGGCGACAAGGATTCCGATCGAATGCGCGCGCTCGAATGGCTGGCGGAATATTTGGAACGCAAAAACACCGAGGAGAGCGTGCTGCGTAAATTAGACGAAGTATTGGCAGAGCTGCGGCGTTAAAAATCGAGCTGCCGTTGTGGTAATGGCTAGCGCAGCGATATATATTAATGTTGTTTGGAACAGACGAATAAAATTCGCCTCGCAGACAACCTTTTTTATTTAATTTGCAGTGGGTTTGGCGTACCCCACGTTCCACATCCCACGTTCTCAAATTCCATTAACATGAGGTGTTTATGCCCCTTACCGACAAACAGCGCGATTTTATCGTGCTTGCAAATCATCGCTGGAACGTCAAAACCGGAGCGGTACGCTCCGGCAAGACCTACGGCGATTATTTTTTGATACCCGACCGCATTCGTGACCCCGAGCGTCGCGCCTCGGGCGGTATTATCCTGCTCGTGGGCGCGACTTCGGCGACGCTGGCACGCAACATCCTCGACCCTATGCGCAAGCTGTGGGGCGAATCGCTCGTCGGACGACCGGCGAGTGACGGGGGCGCGGTTACGCTTTTCGGCGAGCGTTGCGTTATACTCGGCGCGTCGAACGCGGGTCAGGTTGCTAAAATACAAGGTGCGAGCGTTAAATATTGTTACGGCGACGAGGTCACTACCTGGTCGCCGGATTTATTTAATATGCTGAAATCGCGGCTCGACCGCCCCTGCTCGGTTTTTGACGGTACGTGTAATCCTGCGGGACCGGGTCACTGGTTTAAAAAATTCCTCGACAGCGGCGGTAATATATACTGCCAAAGCTACATCATCGACGACAACCCCAACCTTCCGCCGGGCTTCGTCGCATCGCTCAAGAACGAATATACCGGGACAGTGTGGTATGACCGATATATCCTTGGGCGCTGGGTCGCCGCCGAGGGCGCTGTCTACCGCCGTTTCGCGGACAATCCCGGCGAATTTATACTGCCCGCAGATTGGTCGCCACAAAAGTTACAGCGCGTTATGGTGGGCGTCGATTTTGGCGGCAACCGCTCGGCGACCGCATTCGTTGCTGTTGGCGAAGAAACGTGCCGCGGCGCGGACGGCGATAAAAGCGGGCGGGCTGACTTTAACAGACTTGTCGTTTTAAACGCCGAGCGCCATTCCGACGCGATTGATGGCGACGCGCTCTCGGCGCGGTTCTGCGAATTCTGCGCGGGGCTTGAGGTGCTTGGCTGCGAAGTCACCGTTTACTGCGATAACGCTGAACCGGTGCTGATCCGCACGTTGAAAGCCGCCGCGCGCGAACGCTGCCCTTTTGTCACGGTCAAACTGGCGCTTAAATCGCCGGTCAACGACCGCATCCGCTTCACGCTGCGCCTTCTCGCGTCCGGTCGGCTTGTCCTCGCCGAACGTGCGGGAACGGTTGCCGCGGCGCTCCGCGACGCGCGCTGGAGCGATCGCGCCGAATCGGGGCGCGATTCGCGGCTCGACGACGGCAGCAGCGACATCGACACACTCGACGCTCTCGAATATGCAATCGAACGCGAAATGCGCCGGTATGTGTGAGGGGGCGGGGGAACGGGGATACGAGGACGTGGGGATACGCTGGGGGAGGTAAGACCTCCCCCAGACCC
>DHAH01000129.1:8948-20727 GCA_002397345.1 Clostridiales bacterium UBA4959 | reverse complement strand
ACTGCATATTAAACAGTCACCTCACCGACAATCTTTTAAATTTCGGTGTGCCGTACACGCTGCCGGATAAATACGCGGCACAGTGTAAATCAGACGAGGATATAATCCGCCTGCACCGCGCGATAAGCTGGCTTTACCAACGTGAGATTGTACACAACTCGCCCAAGCCGGCGAAGATGATCTCGTTCCGGTTCGAGGATATGGTGTTCGACCAGGACACGCAGCTTGCCCGTTTATCAGAATTTATCGGCGTGCCTGCTTCCAAGATCGAGATGCGGGCTGACTCGGTCGGGCGTTATAAAACAGGCATCGGCACACACATGTACGATTTTTTTGAAAATGATATGAAAGCGCTTAAATACTTATAATAAAAAAGGCTGCGAACGTAATATGCGTTTTGCAGCCCTTCTTTAATTAAAGCAGCTTTAAAAGCTCTGAAATTTTTGAAATCACCGGATATTTACCGCTCGGTATAGTGCCGGGTTTATATGTGATATGCACAGGATTTATATCCGCATCGGCGGCGCCGTCGAGATTGGATTCGATATCGTCGATAAATATCGTTTCGCTCGGTGACAGCCCCATCTTTTCCAACGCGTCGGCATACATACGCACGTCGGGTTTGCAGACGCCGACGGCGCAGCTATATGTGAACGTGTCAAAATACGGTGTCAGTCCGCCATAATCGAGCATCTGTTTTATCGACGGAGAAGTGTCGCTGATAACGCCGAGCCGGTATTTGCCGCGCAGAGTTTCGAGTGTCGGTATCGCGTCGTCGAAGTATATGTAATTTTCCATATTATATACTTTATCGTGCGCGATCGCGTCGATCTGGCCCGGTGTAAGTCCAAGTTCGGGCAGTTCGTCTGCGATGATACGGTATATGCTGCAGAACATCTCGTATTCTTCGTCTTCGGTGTCGAGCCGCGTGTTGTCGGAGATATACGCAAGCGCGAGGTCATGCGCGGCATTTCTCCGCTCCTCGGGCAACGACCGGTATAAATCGGTGTCGATATGCTTGTTTAATGTGCCGCTGTTGTATAGCCAGCCGCCATAACGCGGCGACAGCAGCGTCCAGCCGACATCGAAGAATATACCCTTGATACCGTGAAATTTCATTAATCGAACCGTCCTTTTTTAGTTATATAGAGGGCGAAACTTTATTAATCTGCTTAAACAGCACGGGCAGAATTTCCGGATAAGTGAGCTTTTCGGGATAGGTATTACTGGTGGTTATCTCGCTCATTTCAAAATCCGGCAGTTTACCAAGCTCATATACCTCGGCGAAATACACGCGCCCATTAGAAAATTCAGTCGGAGTATGTACACTGTAGTCAAATGCCGGTTGAATGTCAAATTTTACAGATCCGGTTTCTTCCCACAATTCTCGTCTCGCGGCGTCGTCGGGCGATTCGCCCGGCTCGATGTGCCCGCCCGCTGTTTCCCATGTATCGCGGTCATGCCGGCGGCTGTAAATCCACATGCCGTTATAACGTGCGAATATTACAACAAAACGATAATCGTTTAATGCTCCGATGTCAAAAACACGCGTTTCGATTTTAAGCCTCTTATCGTATTCTGAATTGTTCAAGTTAATGCTCCGATATTTATAATCTTATAGCCCGCAGCGAGGTTAATACCTCAGCGAATTTTTGCCGCAGTCCGCGCTTGCGCGGTGAAAGCTTCAATCCGCACATTACCGCAACCGCTTCCGCGACCTCGGGAATGGAAAGACCGTCGGTGGGCAGTTTATTTTCAAAACGCGGATTACCGAATGCTTTAAGACAATGCGATATCTGCCTTACCGCCCAGCTTTTTGGCCCGTCTAACCGTGAGCGCTGACGCTTCCGCAGCGTTTCTTTTGTCGCGGAGAGCAGTACATGTGTGACATTGATACCATCCTCGCGCAGCCGCCCGATAATTTCGTTATAATAATCGGGGCTGGTCAGCGTCATGGGGACAATTATTATACCGTCAAATTCAAGCGCGATACGCCGCAGCGCCAGATAATTGCCCTCGCGCCACAGCGGCACATCCTGAAAATCGGGCGTGCGCAGTGAAGGCGGCTCGTTTTTACGCAGCCAAAATCCGAAGCATTCGGGGTCATAAACGAATGAACCGGGCAGCCTGCGGTGTAATTCTCCGGCGGTTTGCGTTTTTCCGCCGCCAAACGCGCCGTTCAACCAAATAATTTGTGACATAAATCAATACAATGCAATACGGAATTCTTCGTCAGAGGTGAGCAGCTTCACCCGAGCGGGGTCGCAGCGTTCGAATAGTTTTAACAAGTGCGTGACAAAGATATATTTCGCTCCTGTGCGCGGCAGGATGTCAAGAATACCCGCCATTCCCTCGGTGCCCTCGTCGTAGGCGGTGGTCTGAAAAGTTTCGTTGAACAAGATAAGCGAATACGGGCGCAGCGAATCTATAATATGCGCAACAGCCTTCACCTCGCCGTCAAAGCGTCCGGCAGCGTCGCCAGCCATAAATTCCTCCTCGGCGGAAGAAAAATGTGAAAATATACCGCCGCGCATAGAGAGCCGCGCGCGGTCTGCGCAAACGGGCAGCCCCGCCTGCGCAAGTAGCTGCGCGGTGCCGACCGAACGCAGAAAGACGGTTTTGCCGGTATTATTCTTACCGCGTACAATAATACCCTCGCGCGCAGCGTCGAGCGAAAGGCTGTTGGGTATAATCTGCGCGCCGCTTTTGCCTTCGGCGGCGAGGGTGAGGTCGCGCACACTATCCAGCTCGATAATATCACTTTCGGCGGGCAGCAGCTCGGGTGTGCAGAGGGGCAGACCGCGCTGGGTAACGAAGTCGCAGTAGGCAAGCGCTCCTTCGTAAAACATCAGCTCGCGTGATAAACCAAAAAATTTTTCGTATATTTCATCGGTGATATGCGACAACGCCGCGTCGATATGCGTCAGCGCCGCTCCGAGTGCGAAAGCGGCATCCTCGCTGGTCATATCCTGTTCGCTGGTTTTTTCGTCGGGTGCGGTTGCGTCGGGCGCGTCCATGTCGGGCGTTATCTCCGTTGACCCGTCGTCTTCTTTTTTTCGCGTGAACAGCCTTGCAAAAGCGTTCGGTTTTACGGCGCGCTGACTTATCTCGCACAGCTCGGACGAACGCAGCCGCAGCGTCGCGTCATATTCAAGCGTTACACCGAATGTGTAGTCAAGCGACGTCTTGTATTGGAACAATTCGGCGATCCGCACGATTTCGTTAAGCGAATGGTTCTCCCGCATTTCCGCGCAGTAATTTCGCATGGAAAGTAGACCCTCTGAGGTTAAATTATATTTGCCGAGCGTATCGAAAAGTGACGAATAAAACGACATAATCGTACCGGGGAACATCGCCGTGACCTTAAGCGACGCAAAAGTGCGTTCGAGCAGCGCGTCGGAGTTGACCGAAACGCCCGACGGTGATGCGGATAAACGCAGCTCATGCCAGTCGCTTTTAATTTTGTCATACCGCGTGAAAACAAGCTGCAAGTCCTCGAACAATCCCGGACAGGCGCGCAGATCGGTTAAAATCTGCTGGCGATATACTACGTTTGTAACGGATTGAGAAGGGCGGGATAGCACATCCATGAAATAATCGGCACGCCGCCGGTCGGAACAGAACACAGCCACAACACGGTCGACCGACAGATCATAAAGCGCGTCGCTCGGTTTGGTTTCTTCGCGCGTTTTATAAAGCAGGCTGAATTTCATTTTATGACCACGCCCCTTCGCTGTGCACAATTATGATAAAAACAGCGGGATTCCGCATTGCGCGATTTACGCTTAGTAATAAAAATATTCAAACTTTCGGAAACCTCTCTTCCAGCGTTTCGCGTGTCAGTCCGTATTTTTTCAGCACATCGCGCGCAAATGAGCCGGATAACGCGCGTCGGCGTTCGACCTTGAACGTGCGGCGGTTATCGCTGTCACGGTCGATAACGACGTTGAGGTAGGGAATATCACTTTCGGCAAGTCCGTGCTGGTGCGTGATATAAAGCCCGTAGATTTTGGCTTTATACAGTCTCTGCGCAAGCTGACCGGTCAAACGCACGGCTTTTTCTTCGCTGGTAGTCGAATAGGTTTCGTTTAACAGCACCAGCGAATGCCCGTCAGCCGCCGCAAGGATCTCATCCACGCGGTTATCTTCGTCCACAGAACGCCCCTTGTTATCGAAACGTTCGTCGCGAGGGAAGTGAGTGAACACACATGAGGGCACATATACTTCCGCCGACGCGCAGGGCATGGGGCAGCCCCAGAGTAATAACACCGCCGCTACGCCTACAGTGCGAAGATAGGTGGTTTTACCTCCGCCGTTTGCGCCGGTGAGGTAGAAAAACGGCTCGTCAGGCGTGAACAGGATGTCGTTTGGCACAACGTGCTCCTCGTTTTTAGCGAGCAGAGTGATGTCATACGCGTCAAAAACGCGGAATGTCCGCTCGTCGGTTTCGATAAGAGTGGGATAATTCAGCGGGATCCCCGCGGCTTTCACACGGTCGAAAAGCTTGCACAGGGCAAGATAAAAGCCCAGCTCTCCACGATAATCAAGCAGTGTTCGAAGTCCGTTATCTGACCGGAAATCGCGATCATAGTATTTTGAAAAGTTTTCGCGGAACTTCGCGTATTCGGCAAACAGCGAAGGGTACAGCCGCGCTGTCGCGTTGATGATCGCAGGCGACAGTCCTCGCGCCTGAAATCCGTGCTGCGGCAGGGCGATAGGCTCCAACCCTAACTCGTCGGTGCGATGTTCCAACATTTCAAGATAGGTTTGCTTTTTTCCGGGCGAGAGCCGATATTTATCACCGTCGATTTTAAGCGTATTAAATTGCAGCTCCGTCATGGTCGGGAACAGCTTGTCCGCGGCGGAATTAAGCGACGCGAAGCGCTGGGTGGCGCATTCGCTTGAGAAATACTGCGAAAACGCCGTACAAAAAACGCCGCTCCCCATTGTTTTTGCCGCTTGCAGCGAAAATTGTACGTATTCATGCATCAGCGTAAGGAATACGACATCGCGTTCACGCGAGCATTTGGAAGACGAAAGCAGCCCGTCAAGCCGGTTTAATGTTGTTACATTTTTATGCAGCGCCGAAAAATGCGAGCGCACCTCCGGGTCGTCGAGCGAACGGAACACCTCATGGCGCGCCAAAATGTCATCCCGCCCGCACGCGGCGGAGGAAACGGTTATGGCATCGCGCCGCAATAACTGCGTGAGCTGTAAATCGTCGCAGACGTGCGGAGGGATCATTTTTCCGGGCTGCTTATTCGGTAGGTATAATAGGCTTGGAAACATTATAATTAGTTCCTTTTTTTATCGGCAGATATGTCGGAATTAACGGGAAAAAAGGGGTATGGCGAGGGTACTTTTTTGCGAAAAGCGCCCTCGCCTTATGATAAATTTATTCCGCGTTGGCGGCTTTGTCTGCAGAGGGGTTGACGTTGAGTATTGGCAGCACACCTTCGCCGCCGAAATATTCGGGCAGCTTGCCGTCCCAGCGGTCAATCTGCTTGTAGTTGTTCAGTTCCTTAGTTAACGAAGCCGCAATCTTGGCGTTTGCCTCCGCTTCGGCTTTGGCTTTGATCTCGATCGTGTAAGCGTCGGCTTCAGCGGCAATTTTTTTTGCGTCAGACTGCGCTTTTGCGGCTATGACCTGGCGCTCGGCTTCTTTTTCTGCCTCCATGACTTTCTGTTCCTGCTCGATCGTCGCTTGCAGCTTGGACTGCTCGGCGACCTGCTTGGCTTCTACAGCGTCAGTGAACACATCGCTGAAATCGATATTTTCGAGTGACATACTGATAAGCTGCACGCCGTATTTTTTCATTTCGGGTTCGATTAACTCAGAAATTTCGTCGGAAAGATGGCTGCGTTCGGCGACAAGGTTCTCGGCGCTGAATTTTGCGAACACCGCTTTTAAATTAGCGTAAACGCGGGGCTGTATGACAGTTTCGAAATAAGCGGCGCCGACGTTGCGGTATAGATTCTGCGAAGTTTCGCGGTCAACACTGAAGTTCACAGACGCTATAACATCGACCTGTTGAATATCAGCCGAAAATGCCTGCACATTGACAGTTATTTTTTGTGCGCGGTTGTCCATTTTAACCACACTCTGCCACGGCAGCTTCATATGTATACCCTCGTCGAGTATATAGTTTTCGACTTTGCCAAATGTAGTGACCACCCCCGTGTGACCTGTAGGAACAGAAACAAACACTGACGATGAAAATACGCCTATCACCACTACCAATGCGATGACTATAATTAACCAAACGGTTTTTTTATGTTTCACGGTAAACCTCCAAAAAAAAAGTATTACCTTATAATAATATGCAAACGGGATTTTTTCAATAACTTTTTGTAAATTCCCCGTCTGTGTAAGCCGCGTGAGATGAGTTTCGCTTGACATTGCGCCGCGCGGGCGGTATAATCGAGTTATAATGTAATTTTATGATGTAATATTATAAGGATGGAAAAATAAATGGCAGCAAAAGCAGGCAAACCGAAAAAAGTATTGGAACCGATGCCCGAAACCGAGGAGGATAAGAAAAAAGCGCTGGACACTGCGCTGGCGCAGATTACAAAAGCATACGGCAAGGGTTCGATAATGAAGCTGGGCGAGGGCGCGAAGCTGAACGTCGTCGGCGTGCCGACCGGTTCGCTGACGCTCGACATCGCGCTGGGTATCGGAGGCGTGCCGCGCGGACGCATTGTCGAGATTTTCGGCCCGGAATCGTCGGGTAAAACCACCGTCGCGCTGCACATCGCCGCCGAAGTGCAAAAGCAGGGGGGCGTCGCCGCGTTCATCGACGCGGAGCACGCGCTCGATCCCGTCTACGCAAAGGCGCTGGGCGTTAACATAAACGAGCTGCTGGTTTCGCAGCCCGACAGCGGTGAACAGGCTCTGGAAATTACCGAAGCGCTGGTGCGTTCGGGCGCTGTCGACGTTGTGGTCGTCGACTCGGTTGCGGCGCTGGTGCCGCAGCAGGAAATCGACGGCGAGATGGGTCAGTCGATGGTGGGCGTACAGGCGAGGTTGATGTCGCAGGCGCTGCGCAAGCTTTCAGGCTCGATTTCAAAGTCCAACAGCGTTGTGGTTTTTATTAACCAGCTCCGCGAAAAAGTCGGGGTATTGTATGGCAGCCCCGAAGTAACACCGGGCGGACGCGCGCTGAAGTTCTACGCTTCGGTGCGTATCGATGTGCGCAAGACCGATGTATTGAAAAACGGCAGCGAATCATACGGCAACCGTGTGCGCTGCAAGGTGGTTAAAAACAAAGTCGCGCCGCCCTTCAAGCAGGCGGAGTTTGACATTATCTACGGTAAGGGCATATCGCGTACCGGCGAGTTGGTCGATCTCGGCGTCGAACTGGGTCTGATCGAAAAAAGCGGCTCGTGGTTCTCGTATAACGGTCAGCGCATCGGGCAGGGCAAGGAAAACGTTAAAAAATTCCTTGAGGAGAACAAAGACGTTTACGCTTCTGTCGAGGCTAAAATAAAAGAAAACAGCGACAAGCTGGAGTTGGCAACCGATTTGGAATCAGACAGCGGCGACGAAGAAGAATTCAATATCACCGTGCCGGGACTCGACGATGGCAATTGACCGCGGCGATGTCGATATAAAACGCGCGCTTAAAACAGCGTATAACATCCTCGCGTATGCGGACAACACCGAAGCGAAACTCCGCCGCAAACTGGCAGAACGAGATTATGAAGCGGATATAATTGATGAAGTTGTCGAAACCGTACGCGCGTCGGGCGCGCTCGACGAGGAGCGGATGCTCGTCTCAAAATTAAATTATCTTATAAATACTAAAAAATACGGTCGTCGGCGCGTCGCCGCCGACCTGCGGAAGCTGGGCTTTTCACGTGAGCTTGTCGAAAGCGTCGATTGGGACGACTTCGATTTTATCGCCGCCTGTGCGTCGCAGATAAAATCGCGGGGAGGGCTGGACGATAAAACCTTCGCCGCGCTGCTCCGGCGCGGTTATCTCGTAAGCGAAATAAAGGCAGCGGCAAAGATAGTTGACGAAGAATAAATTATTCCCGCAAATAAATGAGTTCTATTTTATGGTAAAACAAAAAGAGCGACCCGCATTCATAATGCTGACGCCGCGAAGTTTTTTAATAAATACCCGCAAACATACATTTTAAATCCAATATTTGCGGGGGTCTGGGGGTGGTCTTACCACCCCCAGCGTATCTCCGTATCCCCGTATCCCCGTATCCCTGTTCTCTCGTTCTTATTTCTCGGACAACGCCGCGTCGATAGCGGCGGCGGCGTCGCGTCCAGCGCCCATCGCGAGGATTACAGTCGCCGCGCCGGTGACAGCGTCGCCGCCGGCGTAGACGAGCGGGCGCGTGGTGGTTACGCCATCCTCAGCGGTGACGATACAACCCGATTTACCTGCTTCAAGTCCGGGCGTAGTCTTTAAAATCAGCGGATTGGGGCTGGTGCCGATCGCGACGATTACAGTATCCACCGTAATGTCAAATTCCGAACCCTCGACCGTGCGGGGTGAACGGCGTCCCGAAGCGTCGGGTTCGCCAAGCTCCATGCGTACGCAGGTCACAAATGTGATAACGCCCTTTTCATCGGCGTTTATGCGGACAGGCGCAGTGAGCAGATTGAAAATGATGCCCTCTTCACGCGCGTGGTGAACTTCCTCTTCGCGTGCGGGCAGCTCATCGGCGCCCCGGCGGTAGATAATGCGTACTTCCTCCGCACCCAGCCGCTTGGCGCAGCGGGCGGCGTCCATGGCAACGTTGCCGCCGCCGATAACGGCGACGCTTTTGCTCGTTCGGATAGGGGTTTGGTTGTCGGATTTATACGCGCCCATAAGGTTGCAGCGTGTCAAATATTCGTTGGCGGAATAAACGCCGCAGTTGTTTTCGCCCGGTATACCCATAAACGAAGGCAGACCCGCGCCGCTACCGATGAAAACAGCCTCGTAACCGCCCTCAAGCAGCTCGTCGACGGTGATGGAACGCCCGATAAGCACGTTGGTTTCGAGTGTGACGCCCAATTTTTGCAGGTTATCAATCTCGCGGTGCACGATCGATTTGGGCAGACGGAATTCGGGGATACCATAAGACAATACTCCGCCGGGTAGATGCAGCGCTTCAAAAATCGTTACGGCATATCCCCGCGACGCAAGCTCCGCGGCGCAAGTCAGACCCGCCGGACCTGATCCGACTACCGCGACCCTGCGCCCGTTTGAAGGAGCGGCATCGGCCGCGCCGACGCCGTGCTCCGCGGCCCAGTCGGCGGCGAAACGCTCGAGCCGCCCTATGGCGACCGGCTCGCCTTTTATACCGCGCACACACTTACTTTCGCACTGGCTTTCCTGCGGACAGACGCGTCCGCATACGGCGGGCAGCGCGTTGGTACGTCGGATTATAGCATAAGCTCCCGCGAAGTCGCGCGCTTTTATCGCGCTGATGAAGTCGGGAATATTCACCGCCACGGGACAGCCGGAGACACAAGGCTTATGTTTGCAGTTCAAACAGCGGTTCGCCTCGGCGACCGCTTCATCTTCGGTGTAGGTGGAGGTGACCTCGTCCCAGTTACGGTTGCGGATATTCGGCTCCTGCTCGGCGGCGGGCGTTTTTTTATTTATATTTACATTAGGCATTAGCGTTTGCCCCTTTGAATAAATTGCAGTCGTGTGATTCTTTTTCACGGTACATCGAGTTGCGGCGCATCAGTTCGTCGAAATCGACCTCATGACCGTCGAAGTCGGGCCCGTCAACGCAGGCAAATTTCATTTTGCCCCCCACGGTGACGCGACAGCCGCCGCACATGCCCGTACCGTCGATCATAATGGGATTTAAACTGACGATGGTTTTTATACCGAATTCTTTCGTCAATTTGCACACGAATTTCATCATTATCGGAGGTCCGATGGCGATAACGGCGTCATATTTTGTGCCGCCGTCGATAAGCGAACGCAGTCCGTCGGTGACGAGTCCCTTATTACCGTTTGAGCCGTCATCGGTTAAAAGAACAAGCCTGTCGGAGCAGGCGCGCATCTCGTCTTCAAGGATAATAACGTCTTTTGAACGGAAACCGGAAATAATATCCACGCGACAGCCATGCTCGGCAAGATATTTCGCCTGCGGGTATGCAATCGCACAGCCCAGACCGCCGCCCACAACCGCAACGGAGGTGAAATTGTCCAGCGCTGACGGATTGCCGAGCGGGCCGACGAGGTCGGCGATATATTCATCTGCATCAAGCGTACCGAGCCGCATGGTCGAAGCACCGACGGTTTGAAAGATTAAATCTATGGTGCCGTTCGCTCGGTCATAGCCCGCAATGGTGAGCGGGATGCGCTCGCTGTCCGCAGCGGGGCGCAGAATGATAAACTGACCGGGGAGCGCCTTTGCGGCGACATACGGCGCGCTCACGCGCATGAAAATAGTATTATTATTCAGGGTTCGTTTTTCAAGGATTAAATTCATGGGGTTGCTCCATATTTATGGTTAATTCGCGGAGATGTTAAGATGTTTAATATGTCTCTCCGCGTTCGACTGCGATTTTCGCGAATTTAAAGAAGGTGTAGGGATCGACAAGCTCGAAGTTAGCTTCGGGACGTTCTTCGCGCAGAGCGTCGAGTATTGCGTCATGTGTGGATGGTGAGGTGAGGATCGTGCGGAAGATGTGGAAACGCTTGTCTTTATTATTGCGGTCGATGTGGTCAAGCGCAATAGCTACCGAGCGTTTTATGTCAACTCCTTCACCGGATATATCGCAGGTATGGGGCATGAATACCGCTCCGTTTACAATTTTAGTCGGCGCGCCATAACCGTTATAGCCCGACCCCACATCGGCAAAGCGGCTGAGATCAGCCATTTGCTTTTCATCGGTGGGATATACGCCGTTTATAATAAACCCTATGCAGTGCATGTCGAATTTATCAAAATAGTATTTATTGTGTGAAACAAACGCCTCGGCGCCGGAGGGCAGATCGGAATGGACGCGCGGAGGATAGAGCAGATAGGGGTTGTTATAGCCCGCGCCCGAATCTCCCGCCTGAAAATAGTCATTTTGAGTGTAGTTTTCGTAGATGAAGTCAAAGACCTGGGGAATGCGGTCTGACAGGTTGGGGTTGAAACACCACATCAGCGGATTTTTGCCCAGCTTTTTGTCACGGTACCAGCGGGGGACGAAACGGTAAGTCCATGCCCCGGCGTCGTAGTCTCCGACATAGAAAAGGATGTACGTCTTTTTGGGATCGTATTCCACGCCCTTTTTCGCGGGGCGGTTAATATATTTATCTTTCAACTTGTAATGCCTGCACAGCGAAGCGTTGGCAAGTCCGCAATAACCGTAGGCATCGGCATCCTTGACACAATTGTATGCCGAAAGTATTTCGGTGAAACGCCACTCGGCTTCGACACCGCCGTGCTTGCCATAACCATTGTAGTCGGTGTATTTACGCTGCCACGGGTTGAAGCCGCAAACGGTGATAATCTCGCGTCCAGCGGTGCGCTCGTATTGCCGGCGGAAAATCTCTTTCATTGTCGCAAAGTCGGTGCCGAGCGGCTGACCCGGGTCGTCACAGGGTAATTCGTCGTCATACGACGATACGTCGAACACAAAAGCGCTCCGCGCGATCGCGTAGTCGTGGTTATACACAAACGCGTTGCCTAAATCCGGATAATACGGACGGTCTTCCGCCCAGCTAACAGCGTCGAGGTTATAGACCAGCAGTTTTGGGTCGGTGCGGTCGAGATATTTGTCCAGCGCCCATAAATAAGCGTCGCATTTCGCCGAACCCGACGA
>DHAH01000129.1:4798-8838 GCA_002397345.1 Clostridiales bacterium UBA4959 | reverse complement strand
ACCCGACGAGGGGCGCCCTATATCGGGTATCTCGCCCCGGCCTGTGAATTTACCGCGCAGGTCGAGCTTGATCTCCGCGCCTGTCATGCGCTTGACGAGGTTTAATACGCTGTCGAGGGATTCGTCACCGCGCACGGGCAATACGCCGTCGACACCGCAAGCGGTGGTCGCGACGTTCATAGTCGCAGGCACGGTATAATCCCACGCTACAAGCCCGCGCGAAGATATTTCTGCTTTAAACAACGTTAAAAACTCATTAAAGCCGGCGATTTCCACCTTTTCATAACCGTCAAGCAGCTTACCCGGACGGGACATGTATTCAAGCCAAAAGGCATCCGCCTCCTGCCACAGGATGAAAAGACGGGGTTCATCGCGGTTGAGCAGTCCCTGAAGCGCGACGGTCAGCTTCATGGCGTCATAGCGCAGGACAGTGTCGTCCCCGAACGGAGCAAGGTATTTTTTATCGTCAATAATATAAAGTGTTTTCAAACTATTTCTCCCGTATGAATAATATAGTTCAGCGGAACGCCGCTCACCGCGTCACGCCGGGCGGCATTACATGAACAAATCCGCTATTTGACATCACCGGAATCGCGGTAATCGGATATTTTAATGCCGTTGTAATACGCGGTAAGAATATCGCCATATCCATAACCCAGTTTTGCGAGGTCATATGCGCCCCACTGGCTCATACCGACGCCGTGGCCGTAACCGCGTCCGACAAAGACGAAGCTGCCCGCCGCGCCGGCTGCGGTCACATACCGGGTAGATTCCGTAATTTTAAGCTCGGAGAGTTTCGGCAACATCGATGAAAAATCGGGATCGGCGTTGTTTTCGGGATCGGCAATACCCAATTCGTTGTTACTCGGCAGGATGAAACGCTTGTCTTCGGACAGTGTTTTAATGTTATTGCCTTTAGCGGCGGCGCCGTTATTTACGGAGGCGGCGGCAATGCCGCTGCCTGATTTCCCGCTTATGCCAAACACATCGGCGGCGTCGGCGTAGTAATAATCCTTGAGCGCGACGGTTTGACCCGCAAGCGCGACTTTGAAATTCGCGCTGAGGACATGCGCGCCGAGCACCGAGCGGATCGTGTCCGAGCGTGTGATTGTTATCGAGGTGCCGTATACATCGATGAAGGTCACAGAGGTGGCGTAAGTCGAGTTCTCGGGTGTGGAATTTATCATGACGCTTGCGATCGGACCGCGCAGCAACGTGTAACCCTTGGCGCGCAGCGTATTATAAAGTTCGGTGGGTGTGGCCTCCGACATCCATTCGCCGTTATTATGCTCGGCGTAACGCTCCCACGGCGTGGGTTTCGCCGCGAGGTAGGGATAGCTTGCGGGATTGCTGCCCCACGCGTCGGCGGCGCTGACCGTCGTGCCTCCCGTCGAGGAAGAGAAGAAGGCGCTGACAATCTTGCCCGCGTAACTCATAACCTGTGCGGCGGTTTCGACGACAGCCTGACGCGCGATTTCGGACGCGCCGCCCGCGCCGCGGTATAATTGACAATCGGTGCCGTTGCAGACGTCGAATCCGTATGTATTATAATGTTTATTCAAATGCGAGAGAGCGTATGAGCGCACCGCGACAGCGAATGCCTTTTGCGCTTCAAGCGGCCAGCTTGAACCTATTTCATACGGGAGAACGCCTGTGGTATACTCTTCGAGCGTGACAATATTAGTCAGCGCGACTCCGTTGTTATAAGTGGGGACGGTACGTTTAAACTCGAATACGCCTTCATATTTATTTTTGGCGGGTGTTATAAGATAGGTTTTCTCTCCTCCGGCTGATTGAAGCGCTGTCATGCCCAGTCCGACGCTGCGGTCGGAGCTGTCAAGCTCGAAAAGTATGGCGTTTGCAGACGGATTTATAACACTCAGCGCGGTCGGAGAAGGCGAGGCTGCCGTTATGGTCCCCGACAGCCCGGCAATCATTGAAGAAATGCCATTTGGAAGCGACGCGACGGCAATCTGTGCCGCTTCAAGCGTGCCAAAGCTGCCGGCGCGGATTCGGAACTCGCCGTTTATATACGCGGGAAAAGCCGCGAAACCGCACCCCGCGAGCGCGGCGGCAATGTTGTTGTAATTATTGGAAAGCCCCGAACCGGTTATTTCGATATGATAACCGCCCACCGCGGGCGAAATTGACTCGGTTTTGGCGAACGTGCGGTTTGTATTCGTTAAATTACAGTCGCTGGTTACGGAAAGCGCATTATCGGCAACTTGCGTGATCGGCGTGAAGCTGTTCTGCGCGTCGACAAAACCCAGCGCGAAACCGTGCTCCGCGGTTGTCTCAAATCCGACCGTGACGCCGTTGCCGTACATTAATCCGACGCGAATGAGGTTGTCCGGGTTAAATTCCTGCGCGCTGGCATGTGCGTGAATAAATAAAAATTGGAACACATAATATATCGAGCCGCTGAGCATCAGTAAAACAAGTATTATCGCAATGATACGCGTCGCGATTTTCGAGGCCGGCTCGCGCTTTTTTTTATTATTATCAATTTTAATTGAGGATTTGTTGTTATTTGACAATTTAATATTCACCCCTTGGTTAAGCTGGTAGTTAATAGCGAAAAGAAAATGGCTGATTATTTTCCCGATCCATCGCTTTTATTCTTTAACTTTATTATATCATGTCGAAATAAAAAGCGCAATATTAATTTCCCGATTATTGATTATAATTTTATCATGTTAACATATTAGAGCGCTTAAACGAGCCGTTCCGCGCAATAAAATGTTAAATGCAAAATTAACGGCGGGGATAAGCCCCCCCGTCGTTAAGACTGAAGAAAAATACGAGGATATATTCGAAGGTTCCACCCTCGAGCTATTCCGCTATAGATGTTTTTTCGAAGAAAGGTTATCTATGGGGAAAAGTTCTCTTGTAATCGTAAACAATAATTAATTTTTACATACTTTTTATTAAAAAGTTTTTGCGGAGCTTTTTAAAAAAGCGACCGTATCCCTTTTGTCTTTCGTCTGCGGCGGGGATAAGCCCCCGCCCTGCATTTTTTATTTTAATAATTTTACGGCTTTTATGGCGCTGCCGTCAGGAAACATACCGGCACGTCCTATCGCGAAAAGCGCATCGTTTTCGTAAAATGCGGCGTAGTCACCCTCTGCGAGAGCGGTGCCGATTTTATGCTGATAAATCTCGCAGCCGTTCCGAGCCAACCGGGCAAAAAAGGGCGGCAGCTCGATATGCGGAAGGTTAGAGAACAGACTTTCGACAGGGTAGAGCAGCGCGATACGCTCATCGTCGCCGAGCGCTTCGATCTGCGCGAGCGTTACCGCAGCCGGTAATCCCGACATGCCGTCAAGCCCGAACCCGTGCGCGGCGGTGCGCTCCAGCGCCGCCATAGTGCCGCCGCAGCCCAACAGCTTACCTATATCCTCGCACAGCGTGCGAATATATGTGCCCTTGGAGCACGAAACCTCGAGGGTGTAATCGGTATCGGTTATCCGTTCCGCGGAAATGGAGGAAATCGTGACGGGACGCGGTTCGCGCTCGACTTCAATGCCCTGTCTTGCCAAATCAACAAGCTTCACGCCGCCGCGTTTAAGCGCGCTGTACATGGGCGGAATCTGCATGATCTCGCCCTTAAACTTGCTTACCGCCGCAAGAACATCGTCCTCCGCCGGAATGGAATAAAAACGGTCAATAACCGTTCCGGTGACGTCGCCGGTATCGGTGACGACGCCCAGCCGCAGCAGCGCGCGGTATGATTTTGTTGACTCTATGACCGTACCGTCAAAAAACTCCGCGCACTTGACGGCGCGTCCGACAAGCATAACCAAAACACCGGTCGCCATAGGGTCGAGCGTGCCGGTGTGACCGACCTGTTTTGTGTTATACAGCCTGCGAACACGATTGACCGCGTCATGGCTGGTTATGCCGCCGTCTTTATATAAAATGAGGATACCGCCAGATAAATTATTCATGAGTAAATTTTCATCGGGTTAACAACGATGCTGTTTTCATAGAACGAGAGGTGTAAATGATAACCCGTAGCCAAGCCCGTGCGTCCGACAAGC
>DHAH01000129.1:317-4682 GCA_002397345.1 Clostridiales bacterium UBA4959 | reverse complement strand
GTCCGACAAGCCCTATTATGCTCCCTTGTTTTATAGTTTGTCCGGATACGACCGAAATTTTTGAGAGGTGCGCGTAAAACGAAGCCGTTCCGCCGCCGTGGTCGATGATTATGTAGTTGCCGTTTGCGCTGTGCGTACCGGTTTCGATAACAGTGCCGGAATTGATCGCCATAATGGACGTGCCGTATGGCGCGGGGATGTCGATGCCCTGGTGAAATTGCGGCAGCCCGGTTACGGGGTGCGTGCGATAGCCGAACCCGGATGAAACGCTGTTATAAGGCGCTGCAAGCGGCCAGATAAATTTACCGCCGACATAAGCCGAGTTGGTGCGCTTCTGCTGCTCCGCGAGCGCTTTTTCGAACGCGAGTTGGAAAGACGCCTCGTCGTCGGTCAGTTTTTTATAGGCGTCTTCCGCGTTTTTAACGTCGGAGGTCAGTCTGTCCGCCAGCTCCGACGCTTCGGACAGACTTGATCCAAGTTCCGTTTTTCGCTTTTTATAATTAGCGTCCTGTTTCTCCGCGTCAGCCTTCAGCTTTTCATGCGCGCGGCGCTCGTCCAAAAGCTCGACTAGAGCCGTTTCGCAATCGCTGACGATTTTTTTATTATAATCGAGCAGAAAAAGCATGCGGTCGAATTGAATTAAAAAATCAGACAATCCCTTACTGGCGAAAAGAATTTCAAGATATCCGGCATTGCCGTCCTCGTAATTCGCACGCAGCCGGTTACGCAGCAGGGACTGCTTCTCGTCAAGCTGTCCCTCCAGCCGGTCAATGCGTTTTGAAGTGTCGGCAATCTGGAGATAATATTCGTCGAGCAGGTCGGAGTTGGCGTCGATTTCGCGCTGTAGCGAGTTAATCGCATTCTCAAGCGCGTTTTTATTATTTATAATCGAAGAGCGTTCGTTTTTAACGTTTTTCAGCGTTTTATAAGCCTGCTCGCGGTCGGCTGTCGCTTTCGACAGGCTGTCTTTCAATTTTTGCAGACTGTTTGTACTGTTATCGGTTGCGGCGCCGCCTGATATAACCGATACGCATATTAAACAGACGGCAAGAAATACGCAGGCGATATTATAAATATAACGCTTGCGCATAATAAAACAACCCCTTTTGACAGAAATTTATTGTATTATTATATCGTAGACCGCGATTTTTGTCAATAACGCGCGGCAGGATAAAACGAACCGCACATTTGGGCGAATGACCCAAATGTGCGGACGGAGTGTTTATATATTTTTGTTTACAGGAGGTTTGGGGGACCATCTTATGATCCCCCAACGTAATTCCCTGTCTTTTCGCGATTTCGCTTTTTATTAATACATGCCGCCCATGTTGGGGTTGGGTGCGACGGGAGGAGTATCTTCTTTAATGTCGGAGACAAGCGCTTCGGTGGTCAGCACGGTGGCGGCGATCGAAGCGGCGTTCTGCAGTGCGGAACGCGTGACCTTTGTCGGATCGACGATACCGGCATCGATCATGTTGGTATAGACTTCCTTGGCGGCGTCGAAACCGTAGCCGGGTTTGCCGGAAGAGAGGATTTTATCCACAACGACGGAGCCTTCGAAGCCCGCGTTTTCGGCGATCTGGCGTACCGGCTCCTCCAATGCTCTGACGACCAGCCTTACGCCGGTTTTTTCGTCGCCCTCGACGGTGTCGATGAGTTTCGCGACAGCGTTGATAGTGTTGAGATAAGCGACGCCGCCGCCGGCGACGATGCCTTCTTCAACCGCCGCTTTGGTGGCGTTGAGCGCGTCTTCAATGCGGAGCTTTCTTTCCTTCATCTCTGTTTCAGTCGCCGCGCCGACCTTGATAACGGCAACGCCGCCCGACAGCTTGGCAAGACGCTCTTGAAGCTTCTCGCGGTCAAAATCGGAGGTGGTGGTTTCGATAGCCGATTTGATCTGGGCTATGCGGCCTTTGATGGCGTCCGTATCTCCGCTGCCGCCGACGATGATTGTGTTTTCTTTGTTTATTTTAACCTGACGCGCGCGTCCGAGCTGACTAATCTGGGTTTCCTTCAGTTCAAGTCCGAGCTCGTCGGAAATTACTTCACCACCGGTGAGGGTGGCGATATCGCGGAGCATCTCTTTGCGGCGGTCGCCGAAGCCCGGCGCCTTGACGGCTACGCAGATGAACGTACCCTTGAGCTTGTTGAGGATCAGCGTGGTAAGCGCTTCGCCTTCGAGGTCCTCGGCGATGATGACCAGTTTGCGGCCGGTCTGGACGATCTGTTCGAGCAGAGGCAGTATCTCCTGCACATTGGAGATCTTTTTGTCGGTGATAAGGATCAGCGCGTCATCGATGACGGCTTCCATCTTTTCGCCGTCGGTGACCATATAAGGAGAGATATAACCGCGGTCGAACTGCATTCCCTCGACAACCTCGCAATAGGTTTCGGCGGACTTGGACTCTTCAACGGTGATAACGCCGTCGGAGGTGACCTTTTCCATGGCGTCGGCAATCAGTGTGCCGACAACCTCGTCGCCGGCGGAAATTGTACCGACACGGCGGATGTCCTCGGAGCCATTGACCTTCTGTGAAATTGCGGAAAGCTCCTCGACGGCTTTATTAACGGCTTTCGCGATACCCTTGCGGAGTATCATCGGGTTGGCGCCCGCGGTGACGTTCTTCATGCCTTCGTGTATGAGCTTCTGCGCCAGCAGAGTGGCGGTGGTGGTGCCGTCGCCGGCGGCGTCGTTAGTTTTTGTGGCGACTTCTTTTATAAGCTGGGCGCCCATGTTTTCCATGGCGTCCTCAAGCTCGATTTCTTTTGCGATGGTAACGCCGTCGTTGACTATCAGCGGCGCACCGTATTTTTTATCGAGCACGACGTTGCGTCCCTTGGGGCCGAGTGTGATTTTAACGGTGTCGGTAAGCTTGTCAACGCCGGCGAGCAGAGCGTTTCTGGCGTCTATACCATAAGTTATTTTCTTTGCCATATTATCTTATTTCCTCTCGATTTTCTGTAATTATAGGTTCGGATTAAATCTGCGAATCAGATTTCAGCATACGGTGGCGAGAATGTCGCCCTGTCTGACTATGGTATATTCTTCGCCGTCGACTTTTATCTCGGTGCCGGAATACTTGCTGGTGATAACACGGTCGCCGACTTTAACGGTCATGACGACCTCTTTGCCATCGACAAGTCCGCCCGGTCCAACCGCGACTACTTCCGCAACCTGCGGCTTTTCTTTGGCGCTTCCGGCTAAAATAATGCCGCTTTTGGTAGTTTCTTCGGCTTCAACCATCTTTACGACCACACGGTCCGATAAGGGTGTGATTTTCATTTTGTATCCTCCTATTATTTCTGCAAATTGCAGGTTGTTGGCACTCGATGTGTCCGAGTGCTAATCTTACGTAATGATTATAGTCTCGATTTGCAATAAAATCAAGGGCATTTTAGCAAGTTTACATTTATTTTACATACCAGAAATAACACTGTCTAAAGTCGAGTGCTATTTTAAAATGACTATATATGTGATTTGTTAAAACGACTTATTAAAATGTTATAATACGGGTCATTGACACATAATGCTAAATGTTGTATAATTAAAAATAAAATAAAATAGTGTCAAATCTGCAAAACGGTTTGATTTAATAACGGGAGTTAATAAAATGTATAACAATGGCGCCGGCAGCAATATACTGACCGTCAGGGAGAATAATTTATCGCTTATCATACGGCTCATGCACCGCGCGAAGATTTGTACGCGCGCGCAACTGGCGGAGGCGACAGGGCTCAAACAGGCGACGATAACATATATAATAAATGATATGATGGACTGGGGTCTGGTCGCGGAAACGGGAGCGGCCCGCGGCAAGCTCAACCGCCGCTCGATGGGTATCCAGCTTAAAAATGAATACTACCGCATACTCGGGATCAGATTGAGCCGGCGTTACATCGGGCTGGGTCTGTTCGATATTGCGGGTGAAAATCTTGTTTCCCGGGAAATAACATCCGAGGATCGCCTGACTCCGGACCAGGCGTTTAATATTATAAGGAAGGAATCTGAAGCGCTGTTATCGGCGCAGCCCGGAATAAAACTGCTGGGCGTGGGCGCCGCGATCCCCGGACCGCTGAATATGAGCACCGGACAGATCGAGATGATAAGCGATATGCCCGGTTGGGAGAAGATAAATTTCGCTAACGAGCTTAAAAAAATCTTTGACGCGCCGGTGTTCGTTGATCAGGACGCCAATTGCGGCGTGCTGGGCGAATATTGGTACGGCGATGTGAGCGGACATAAAGATATATTGTATGTCGCGGCGGGTCACGGCGTAGGCGCGGGCATAATAATCGACGGCAACCTTTACAGCGGCGCGCTGGGTACCTCCGGCGAAATCGGACACATGTCGATCGATTATTAAT
>DHAH01000129.1:0-141 GCA_002397345.1 Clostridiales bacterium UBA4959 | reverse complement strand
CGATCGATTATGGCGGCGAGGTTTGCGCGTGCGGTAACCGCGGCTGCCTTGAACTGTACTGTTCTACACAAAAACTGCGTCGCGACTACAAGCACGAGGTTATGTGCGGAGCGCCGGGCATACTTGATCTCGACGCGGACG
>DHAH01000016.1:12369-21951 GCA_002397345.1 Clostridiales bacterium UBA4959 | reverse complement strand
ACTCAATTAGTCCCGACAAATTGTTTGCACGATTAGTCCTGACAAATCGCTTATACGATTAGTCCTGATATAAAATAGGAGGAAAAAAATCCAAAATGGCAAGATATACAGGCGCCGTATGCAAACTGTGCCGCAGAGAAGGAACCAAGCTGTTTTTAAAGGGCGACCGCTGCCTGTCCGGTAAATGTTCCGTCGACCGCAGACCCAGCGCTCCCGGTCAGCATGGCGCTGCACGCAAACAGGTCAAAGAATATGGCTTGCAGATGCGTGAAAAGCAGATGACAAAGAGATATTACGGAGTACTTGAAACCCAGTTCCACAATTACTTTGATAAAGCGTCGAAGATCGAAGGCATGACAGGTTCGAACCTGCTGTCGCTGCTCGAGCGTCGGCTGGATAACGTCATATACCGCATGGGTATGGCGGAAAGCCGCAAAGAAGCGCGTCAGCTCGTGCTGCACGGTCATTTCAAAATCAACGACAAAAAGGCGACTATCCCCTCGATGCTCATTCGTGCGGGTGATGTTATCAGCCTTGCCGAAGGCAGCCGCAAATCCGAAAAGTTTAAAACCTTGATTGACGAACTTGATACAAAAATTTCACCCAAATGGCTGGAGCTTGACCGCGAACACATCACCGCGCGCGTTGTTTCGCTGCCTGTCCGCGAGGATATTGATTTCCCGTTCGAGGAGCATCTGATTGTCGAGCTTTATTCCAAATAATCTGTTCCCACGGTCAATTTTGCTTCGTAAAACAACCACGGTTAATTTTATTTTCGCAAAATAGACCGATACCGTTTTTCGGTACTGATTTGTTTTCCGGCATAAGATAAAATGGACAAATTGCTTGTGCAATTAGGTCTTAAATGGGCAAATCGCTTACGCAATTAGTCCCAAACGGACGAATTGCCTGTGTAATTAGTCCAGACGGACAAATAGCACAATTGGTCCCAATAGACAAATTGCCAAAACAATTAGTCCTAACAGGAGGGTAATTAATGATAGAAATAGAGAAGCCCAATATTGCCACGGTCAACCTCAGCGAGGACGGTAAAAACGGGAAGTTCATCATCGAGCCGCTTGAACGCGGTTACGGCACCACACTCGGTAATTCGCTGCGCAGGGTCCTGCTCAGCTCGCTGCCCGGAGTTGCCGTGACCAGTATCAAGATCGACGGAGTGCTGCACGAGATTTCTACGATCCCCGGTGTGAAAGAAGACGTGCCCGAGATAGTGTTAAGCGTCAAGGGTATAGTTGCGAAGCTCCACTGTGAGGGACCGAAAACCGTGATTTTAGACGTTACTGGCGGCTGCAACGCCACAGCCGGTAACATCAAGCAGGACGCCGACATCGAGATTCTGAATCCCGACCACCACATCGCTACGGTGAGTGAAAACACACGGTTTTATATGGAACTCACGTTTGACCACGGCAGGGGTTATGTGTCATCGGAAAAAAATAAACAGGGTAGCCAGCCAGCAATCGGAGTTATTTACACAGATTCGATATATACACCGGTCTACAATGTCAGTTATTCGGTAGAAAATACCCGCGTCGGTAATATCACAGACTATGATAAACTGACTATCGAGGTATCCACAAACGGGACGATAACGGCAAAGGAGTCCATATCGCTCGGAGCCAAGATTCTCCACGATCATCTCAAACTGTTCATGGACCTCTCGGATGAGGTCATTACCACCGAGATCATGGTCGAACGCGAGGAGACTATCAAGGAAAAGGTCCTTGAGATGACCATTGAGGAGCTTGACATGTCGGTGCGCAGCTTCAACTGTCTGAAACGCGCCGGCATTGATACGGTTGAGGATTTAACCAATAAAACCGAAGAAGACATGATAAAAGTGAGAAACCTCGGTAAGAAGTCGCTTGAAGAGGTTATCCAAAAACTTCATTCGCTCGGACTTGACCTCAAAAAGGAAGAAGAATGAAGTGTTCCGGTGAGCGTATGGATGCATTGCCCGCGCAATCAATCCTGACCCGGAACTGTACAATAGAATTAATGGGAGGTTTAATATAATGCCCGGAACCAGAAAACTCGGCAGGGCCTCGTCACACCGCAACGCAATGCTGCGCGGCATGGTGACATACCTGCTCGAGAACGGTCATGTCCAGACCACGCTGACCCGCGCTAAAGAAGTG
Source organism: Clostridiales bacterium UBA4959 (assembly GCA_002397345.1). GTDB lineage: Bacteria > Bacillota > Clostridia > Oscillospirales > CAG-272 > DTU078. The sequence continues at coordinate 19,792 of DHAH01000016.1, read as the reverse complement.
CGCTGCGTGGCGGAAAAGATGATAACCCTCGGTAAAAAGAACACGCTTGCGACCCGCCGTATGGCGCTTTCCTATATAACAAAGGAAGATGTCACAAAGAAGCTGTTCGATCAGATCGCACCGAAATACGCTGAACGCAACGGCGGTTACACCGCGATCTACCGCTTAGGGCCCCGTCGCGGCGACGCAGCCGAGATGGCGATAATCAAGCTCGTAGACTGACATAAAATTAATAAATAAACGATCAAGGGTTACACCGCGTAACCCTTGATCGTTTATTTTGTACCATAATATTCATCGGCTAAAATGCTGTACATCGACGCGTCGACAATGCCTTTGTTGCTGAAATCGGCTTGCCTTAAGGTTCCCTCGTATTTCAAGCCGCATTTCATCATCACCTTTCCGGAGTTAGGGTTGTTCGGATCGTGCTGCGATTCTAAGCGGTTCGCTTTTACCTCGCCGAACAGAAAGGGGATGATTGCGGAGAACGCTTCGCTTGTGATGCCCTGATGCCACCACTTGCGACCGAAGCAATAACCGATATGCAGCGAGTTTATCTTTTCGTTTTTATCGACGACGCTGATTGTACCGATAGGTTCGTCGTTTTGTTCTTTTAAAACGATTGCCCATTGATAAAAACTCTTATTTTCATATAAGGCTATCCAATCGTTTAATACACGATCCGTTATATCTATTGATTTATGCGCGGGCCACCGTAAAAATTCCGTAATTTTTTCGTCGCTCGTCCAGTTATTGAACACCGCCATAGTGTCTTGTGGCGTGAAGCGTCTTAAAATAAGGCGGTTTGTTTCTGTTGTAACTGTGCCTTTGTGGTTCATGATGTTTTACCTCTAATTATTCATTAAAGTAACCGGATGATTTTCCTATGACAGAATCAATTCCGCAATAAAGACAATTAGCTGTTTAGTCCATTAAAAATCTCCTTTGTATTAAAGTGCAGTTTGGACAATATCAATACTATTCAACTTATATCTGCCAAAAAGCTTTTTTCGATGTTATAAAATATTTTTGCCAGCCTTCACTGAAATATTTCGCTTCGTTTTTCATATATTTTTCTGGTATTAAAACGAAATAGCCGCCATCTTCATCACACCCGTAACGCTCAACAATTCCGCGCTCTAACCTTATTAGATTTTTCGCCATATATTCGCGGTAGTCATCAAAAGAATCAATCCATGCCGCGCTCATATTATCGCTTTCGAAAAGTTTTTCATCATTAATTAAAGCACTTCTGAATTCGTCTACTCCGATAAAATCGCCGTTTTTATTTTTAATATAAAGATTAAACGAAGGGTCAAGCATAATCCATTTACTTAAACTTTCGCAGTAAACGCTCACGATTACATGACATTCGTCGAATGGATCTTCATAAGGTAAACAAGATAAGTGAAACGCTTTTATATTATAGGCACGTATTAAATGTGCGAGAATAATTGATAGACCTCTGCAATTTGATCGACATCCATTTTTATCGGCATCATCCATTAAAGCTTGAGGCGTTCTTTTATTTGCGATATATGGTCCATGTTTATATCGGTCACAAAGCCAATTCATTAGAGTGATCGAAGTTTCCACATCATTCTTGCCTCTGACAATATCATCAAGATTATATTTTTCGATAATATCAAGCATATTTTCGCGTTCATCAAACCGATATTCGAAATTTATATTGGACTCAGATTCATCATAACTATATTCTGAGAATTCTCGTAGAAGTTCAAATCTGCTTGAATTTTTTGATTCAAACATAATCTTATGACTATATTTATTTTCTTCTTCTTGGGTAAGTCGTGTAAATTCTATATCTTCTTCAAAATTACGATGTTTAACCGTAAGGTTACACATCAATTTATTGCAGTTATTTTCATCAACAGTTAAAATATACTCCATTCGGTTTTTTCTATCGTTGTGGAAAAAATATAGAGAATTATAACTTGTCTCAACATAAAATGCCGAATTATTAAATATAGCCCAATCAAAGTTAAAATAAATTTTTACATCATTATTTTCATGTTCAATATTTATAAATATTTGAGTACACCATCTGCCTATTTTTACTATTTCACTTTTCCATTTACCGCACATTCTGTTATCAAAATCGTCTAACATAATCATAAAATATGTTGTTCCTCTGATTCTATGTTTTCACACATTTATCAACGCACGCCTGACAGCGTCGTGCCAGCCGTTGAGCAGCGATTCGCGCTGGTCGGGCGTCATTGCGGGTATAAATTCGGTCATACCGGTTTTCAGTGCGGTCAGCTCGTCTGTGTTCTCCCACACCCCCGCCGCAAGTCCGGCGAGATAAGCCGCTCCGAGTGCGGTCGACTCGACGCAGGCGGGGCGCAGCACGGGTACGCCGAGTATGTCGGCTTGGAATTGCAATAAAAAGTTGTTGGCGCTCGCGCCGCCGTCAACGTACAGCGAGGACAGCGGGCGACAGGTGTCGGCGGTCATTGCGGAGAGCACGTCGGCGACTTGATACGCCATCGATTCCAGTGCGGCGCGCACGAGATGGCGGCGGTTTAAGCCGCGCGTCAGACCGGTAATCAATCCGCGTGCGGAGCTGTCCCACCACGGCGCGCCCAATCCCACAAACGCGGGCACGAGATAACAGCCGCAGGTATCGGGCACGGATTTCGCCAGCTCCTCTGACTCGGCGGCGGAGGAGATCAGTCCCAGCTCGTCGCGCAGCCACTTTATCGCCGCGCCCGCGACGAAAACCGAGCCTTCAAGCGCGTAATTTGTATCGGAGAGATCCCGTTTATAACTCCATGCCACGGTCGAGAGCAGTCCGGAATGAGAGGTCAAAACTTCGCTGCCGGTGTTCATGAGCAAGAACGCGCCGGTGCCGTAGGTGTTTTTGACCTCGCCGGGTTTAAAGCACGTCTGCCCGAACAGCGCCGCCTGCTGATCGCCCGCGATGCCGGCGATTTTCACGGGCGCGCCCAAATGCTCGGGCGACGCCAGTCCGCATACGCCGGAGGACGGTACGACGGACGGCAGAATCGATTCCGGAATACCGAAAAAGTCTAAAATTTCAGTGTCCCAGCGTAGTGAGCGGATGTTGAACAGCATTGTCCGGCTGGCGTTTGACACGTCGGTGACGTGTACCCCGCCGGTGAGGTTCCAGACGAGCCAGCTATCCACGGTGCCGAACGCCAGCTCTCCCGATGCAGCGCGCCGCGCCGCGCCCGGCACGTTGTCGAGCAGCCATTTCAGTTTCGTCGCGGAAAAATACGCGTCGGGCATAAGCCCTGTTTTCGCGCGGAAAAACTCTGCCCGTCCCTCGTCCTTCAGACGCGCGCAGTATTCGGCGGTGCGTCGGCATTGCCATACGATGGCGTTATGCACCGGCTCGCCCGTTGCGCGGTCCCACAACAGTGTCGTTTCGCGCTGATTTGCGATACCAAGCGCGGCAAGCTGGGACGCGGCGACGCCCGCTGTTGCCATAGCCTCGCGCGCGACGGCGAGCGTCGTTGCCCAAATCTCGCGCGGATCGTGTTCCACCCAACCGGGCTGGGGATAATACTGCTTGAACTCGCGCTGCGCGGACGCGACAATATTACCGCGTTCATCGAAGATGACAGCGCGATTGGACGTCGTGCCCGCGTCAAGCGATAAAATGTATTTATGTGAACGCATAAAAATTATCCTTGCGTTTTTTATGAGTATAACATAAATTATTATACGTTGCAACAAATAATTGAAGTCCATTATTATTATTACTAAACTGCTTGGCAAATACTGGGCCATCGTGGTAGTGTAGAGATATAGAGTATAACAAACTAGAAATTGACATCAAAAATAATTTATAGGGGGAGCGAAAACTCCCCCTATAAATTATAATTATTCAAATATTAAAGGAGTATTTTATGTTTACATTAAAAAATGCAGCAAAAAATATTTTACGAAATAGAGGTAAATATATTATATATGGAATACTCTTTTTTATATTGATATTAGCGGCGTCAATATGCGTAAATATATTTATTCAAATGAATAAAATGACTCTAAATATTTCCAGAGAATATGTTGGCGTTTCAAAATTGTCATCATTCAGGTTTTACGAAGATGGTTTTGAGGGAGTCGAAAACCGTTATACAAAAGAAAAATATTTGGAACTTAAAAATGTTGAGAATGTTTACGATATAAAATTTTTTAAATATAATTTTTGCACCGAATTTATAGATGATAACGTATCGAAATTGGAAATTACGGTTGATGGAAAGAAAATAAATGCAGAGACATATGTTCTCGGATATAATCTATTTTTTATATATCTCATTCTGGAGGAATTTGATCTTGAAAGCGGCAGGATGTTTGAAAATAACGACGAATGCATAATATCAAAAAATACTTTCGCGGTAGATGAAGAAGCAATGAAATGGAATGCGGTAAAATTAGGTGATAAAATAACAATAAAAAACGATAACGGTATTTACAAAGAATTTTTGGTCGTGGGTATCCAAAAACAAGATGAAGAAGATACTCTAAATACAAACAGGAGAATGATTCATACAACTCTTGAGAGTGCGGAATATTTTGATAAAATAACTCCCAAAAGAGCAGGGGGATATGGATATGAGCCGTATAAATTAGAAGAAGGCAGAAAGTTTATCCTCATGAAACAGAATTATTAAAAAGATGAATCGTAATATAAGCATGGGATACGAGGCACTTGTATATTTGGATAACCCAGAAACTTATTTAGAGGTTAACAGTAATTTATCCAACAATGCCCGACATGGCTTGCGTTTTTCACTTTCGCCGTTTTTTCCGAATTTCAAGTCGCTTATACACTTGACGGACGGTTTACGGGGCGCTTCCGGAGGATTTATAATAATCATCGCATTTATCATAATCTGCGCGACAATCATTACAACGATAATTCTGCTCAGCGGCCGCAAATATGAAATGGCGGTGCTGAGGTCGGTCGGAATGGATAAAGTTCGTTTAATTTTAGGTTATCTTGTTGAAAATATGATCTTTATTTGGAGTATTACTGCAGTTTCGTTAATTATCGCACAATTTGTCGGGCTGCTGCTGACAAATTACGTGTTTGAGGGAATGCAGTCGATGATTTCGCCTGAAATATATAAAACGTTAATCTATGGTGCAAATAATGGGCTGTTGTTACATAACATAGGATTTATTTTTGGCGGAACGACTGTTGTTGTAATTTTATCTCTTGTTTTAACATGTATAAATATAATAAGTTCCGAGCCGTTAAAGATATTTAATAAGCGTTATTCGTGAAAAATTCATGCAATTTTGCTTCGTGAATTCGCACAAAACGCTTGACAAATCCTGCGTATTATGCTATAATCAATAATCGAGCCAAAGACAGCCGGTAAGTGTCTGATTGCGCAAGTAATTTGACACTGTAAACCCAGCCGAGGTTGAACGAGATCGTAAATTTTCACGGGTTTTTTCCGTGTTTTTATATTGATTTTATGTTCTCCCGACGCATTTGCTGTCGGGAGTTTTCGTTTATTCTGAAAAATTACCACAGGAGGTGCAATTTAAAAGCTATGCCAAGCGAAAAAAATTTAGCGCTTAAAAAAGCGCAATGCGAAGGTCTTACCGAAAAGATCAAGTCGGCGGTATCGGGCGTGCTCGTCACTTATACGGGCATTACGGTCGAGCAGGACACAGCGCTCCGCTCCGCGCTGCGCAAAGCGGGCGTCGATTATAAGGTTTATAAAAACTCAATGACCGAACGCGCCTGCGATGCAGCCGGATACAGCGAGATGAAACAGCATCTGACCGGTATGACGGCACTTGCAGTCAGCTCCAGCGACCCTGTCGCCCCCGCGAAAATCCTTAAGGAATACGCGGAGAAGATCCCGTCGTTCGAGATTAAGGCGGGTTTCATAGACGGCGGCGTCGTCAGCCAGAAAGAAGTGCTCGCGCTTGCCGAAATCCCGTCCAAGGAAACGCTTATCTGCAAGATCATGCTCAGCATGAAGTCCCCGCTCTACAACCTCGCTTATGCCCTGCAGGCGATAATCGACAAGTCCGGCGAAGCGGCAGCCACATCGGAAGCCGCACCGGAAGCCGCTCCCGCCGAATAAATTGTGAGCTAAAGGCTCTCACATAACAAAACTTCGCGCCGGTCGGCGCAAGAGTTACCATATTTTATTAATTAAAAAATAACGGAGGAATTATTTAAATGTCCGCTGAAAAAATCACAACTATTCTTGAATCTATAAAAGGTCTGACCATCCTCGAGGTGGCGGAGCTTGTCAAGGCGCTCGAAACCGAGTTCGGCGTTACCGCCGCGCCCGTAGCCGTTGCCGGCGGTGCTGCCGCTGCCGCTCCCGCTGAAGAAGAAAAGACCGAGTTCGATGTTGTCCTCAAAGAAGCCGGCGCAAAGAAGCTCGAAGTTATCAAGGTTGTGCGCGAGCTGACCGGTCTGGGTCTGAAGGATGCCAAGGATCTCGTCGAGAGCGCCCCCAAGACAGTGAAGGAAGGCGCTTCCAAGGAAACCGCCGAGGAAATCAAGAAGAAGCTCACCGAAGCCGGCGCCGTCGTCGAGCTGAAGTAAAAAAAGACAAATTGCACCCGCAATTTGTTTTAATAAACGCAGTGATGAAAATCGCTGCGTTTTTTTGATTTTAATTGGCTGCGCACCTGTCGTCAAGTGCGTAGCCCCTACTTGACTTGATAATAATATAATTGTATAATGTATTTAATAGGATAAGAAAGGATTTAATTATCATATTTATGTATTGTGTGCGAAATGTTACGCCCGACCTTTTTTGGGTGGGGGCAAACGACCGGAGGTTGGCGCTGTTCGAGGGTGTTTACAGCGTTCCCGATGGCGTTTCATATAATTCATATCTGTTAAAAGACGAGAAAACGGTGCTGTTTGATACCGTGGATAAGGCCGTCGCGGGCGTGTTTTTTGAAAATATCGGTCATGCGCTGGACGGACGAAAGCTCGATTTTGTGGTCGTGCAGCACATGGAACCAGACCACTCCGCGACGCTTTTTGAGCTGCTGCGCCGCTACCCGGAAGCGACCGTCGTCTGCAATGCGATGATAAAAACCATGATCGGTCAGTTTTTCGAGCCGCTGCCCGACGCGCGATATAAAATTGTCAAAGAAGGCGACACGCTATCGGCGGGACGCCATGAGCTGACATTTATGATGGCGCCGATGGTGCATTGGCCGGAGGTAATGGTCACATACGATAAAACCGATAAGATTCTATTTTCCGCCGACGCGTTCGGCACGTTTGGAGCGCTGAACGGCGCTCTGTATGACGACGAGGTCAACTTCGAGCGCGATTACACCGCTGAGGCACGGCGCTATTACTGCAATATCGTCGGCAAATACGGTCCGCAGGTTCAGGCGCTGCTTAAAAAAGCCGCCGGTGTTGAAATAAAGTTGATTT
>DHAH01000016.1:11790-12264 GCA_002397345.1 Clostridiales bacterium UBA4959 | reverse complement strand
GGTGTTGAAATAAAGTTGATTTGCACGCTGCACGGTTTTGTATACCGCTCGAAGATCGAATATATAATCGAAAAATACGACCGCTGGAGCCGGTATGAGCCGGAGGAAGCGGGCGTGATGATCGCGTATGCCTCCGTATACGGCAACACCGCCAACGCCGCTGATATATTGGCGTGCCGATTGAGCGAGCTGGGCGTGAAAACAGCGGTTTACGACGTTTCCATGACGCACGCGTCGAAAATCGTCGCCGAGTCCTTCCGGTACAGTCATCTTGTATTCGCGTCGACGACCTACAACGCCGGCATATTTGTCGAGATGGAGGACGCGCTGCGCGACGTTGCGGCGCACAACCTCGGGAACCGCACCGTAGCGTTTATCGAAAACGGGAGCTGGGCGCCGGCTTCGGGCAAGCTGATGCGTGAGATTTTTGCGCCGCTCAAAAACATGACGGTGCTCGACGAGAGCGTGACGATT
>DHAH01000016.1:10180-11626 GCA_002397345.1 Clostridiales bacterium UBA4959 | reverse complement strand
GAGAGCGTGACGATTAAATCGTCGGTTAAAAAAACGCAGCGCGAGGGACTGTTTAAACTCGCCGCCGCGCTTGCCGCGACTATCGCCGCGCCCAAACAGGGAGTGACTACGCAAGGCGTGACATCAGGCACCTCCGAACCGAACGCAATAGGCACACCGGCGAACGATCCTAAAGCGATATATAAAATTCCATACGGCCTGTTCCTGCTGACCACCGCTTGCGACGGGCGAGACAATGGCTGTATAATTAACACTGTTATACAGGTTACGGAAACGCCCAAGCAGTTCGCATTCGCAGTGAGCAAGTCGAATTATACTGCCGAGCTGATTGAAAAAAGCCGCATGGTGAACGTTTCCGTCCTCGCGGAAAATGCGCCGTTCGATATTTTCCGTCGCTTCGGTTTCCAGAGCGGGCGCGATACGGACAAGTTCGCGGGATATGAGATCGCCGCGCGCTCGGAGAACGGGCTGTATTACCTCGCCGAATTTACCAGCGCAGTACTGTCGGGTAAAATCGTGTCGGAGATCGATTGCGGTACGCACATGCTGTATATCGCCGAGCTGACATGGTCTGCGGTGCTGTCCGACGCCGCGCCGGTGACGTATGAATATTATCGCAGTCATATAAAACCGAAACCCGGCGCCGACGAGCATAAAAAGGGTTATGTTTGCACAGTCTGCGGCTTCATATACGAGGGTGACGAGTTGCCGCCCGATTATATCTGCCCCATCTGCAAGCACGGCGCGGATGTGTTCGAGAAATTAGAATAATAACCGCTGTGAAAAACCTTGTGTGGAGATATAATATGGTTAAAAGGGCTACAGAAGAACAGATTGAACAAATTATCAATCAATATCCCGGGACAAAAAGTGTCATCTGTTATGGAGATAACACTTTTACTTTGGTCTATACCGATAATAAGAATGTCATAGCTTTTTTATCCGCTTTTTTTAAAAAAATTCCCGCGCCTTTAAATGATGAAACCGAATGTTTTATTAATGTAATTGATATTTTCGATTTTAATTATCGTAATAAAGGTATAGGTTCTTTATTGGTTCAAGAAGCAATAAAAATAGCTAAAGAAGAAAAAGCTATACAAGTTCGTGCGTATTGTGATATTAACAATAAACCGTCCCATATGCTCTGGTTGAAAAATAACTTTGGCATATCTCCCGTTAAAATGCCGGACGGTTCTATTGCAGGGAGTTTTATAACTTATCGCATATAGCAAAAGTTTTTAAAATCTTTCTAAAAAATTATGCTTGCGCCGCAATTGCGGTTCAGGCATGTTTGAAAGAGTTGATGTAATAATTGCGTGGAGTTTTATCAGGCGAAGTGGGATGTAGGGTCACGGCGTGCCGTGACCGAAAATATGCAATATAAAATTTAATGTACGACGGATACGGCGCGTCCAACGGACATGGTGCGTCAAACGGACACGGCAC
>DHAH01000016.1:9655-9873 GCA_002397345.1 Clostridiales bacterium UBA4959 | reverse complement strand
ACACGGCACGCCGTGTCCCTACAGGTTGTAAAATGTTTTTGGGGGGCATCATGCCCCCCAAACGTATCTCCACACCACTATTTTATTATCCAATTTTATTTATTGTTTCGTAATATCGGCTGTAACTGCCGTCCCTCCAGTGCCGCGCGAAGTGTATCGGGGATAAGCGCAAAATCGGCGACAAGCGAATGAGGCTTGTTTTGCGGGTCGTCCTGTCA
>DHAH01000016.1:7327-9508 GCA_002397345.1 Clostridiales bacterium UBA4959 | reverse complement strand
GGCACGAAATAAACGTGCTTGCGCTCCATCAGTCGCGCGATATTGGCGAAATTGGCGGACATGGCGTCGTTTGTGGAGATGGCGATAACCATGGGGCGGTCGCCGCGCAGGTGCGCTTTTGCCGCCATGGTGACCGCGCCGTCGCTGATCCCGGCGGCGAGCCGTGCGAGCGTATTGCCCGTGCAAGGTGCGATAACGATGGCATCCAGCTTTATTTTCGGCCCCAGAGGTTCCGCGCCCACAATATCAAGCACAGGTTCGCGCCCGCAGATCTCGACGACGGTCTTCACATGGTCGGCTGCACGTCCGAATCGCGTATTAATTGTTGAAGCGGCTTCGCTGAGGATGGGTAAAAGTTCATATCCAGCGGCTGTAAGCCCGCGCATAACATCGAATGCACGGGCAAAGGTGCAGAACGAGCCGCAAATTGCATATCCTATCACCGCGTGTCACCTCCGCCGTTGCCTCCGTTATTGGCGGTTACGGTAACTGTAGCGGCAATGCCGTGTTTTTCGAGCAGGGAGATAATCCCCGACCGTAATATCAGCCCCGAGGTCGCGGGCGCTACCCTGCCGGGCAGTGACAATGCACGAATCAGCTTCACGCCGCTCGCTTTTGCCGCGTCGGGATCGACTCCGCCCGGCTTCGAGGCGAGGTCAACGATCAATTTCCACGGCGGCGGCTCGGCTGAAAAGCGCGTGAGGAAATCGTCGTTAATCACGCGTGCCGGAACAGTGTTGAAAACAACATCATAACCGTAGCATAGCTCATTTATGCGCTGGAAACGCAGCGGCGTGTAGCCGTAGAGCCTGATCCACGCCAAATCGTCGTCCCGGCGAGCCGCGACGGTCACTTTAGCGTCGAATCCGCGCAGCAGGTGTGCAACGGCGCGCGCGACCCGCCCGAAGCCGAGTATTGCGACCTCCGCGCTGTGCAGCGTTACGGGCAGCTCTGCCATAGCGACGGCAACCGCCCCCTCGGCGGTAGGAATAGCGTTGGCGATGCACACATCTTCGCGGTCATAGTAATCTTCGATGACGGAACCCGCGGACTCGGCGAGAGCGCGCACCGCGTCGTCGATACGCCCGCCGAGCACAAGCGTGCCGCGCGGTATAAGGTTAAAGACATCGGCAAGCGCTATATCGCCGCCAAGCGGGCAGTTGACGCGCCGACCATCTGTGGTATAAGGCAGCGGCAAAATCACGGCGTCGCATAACCCAAGCGCGCCGGACAGTGTGACACAACGCACCGCTCCGCCGAGTATTTCTTCACCCGAACAAGTGCCGATAATGTTGTCAGCGCCAATAAGATTAGCACCGTCAACACCGCAGACAGCGACTTCGTAGCCGTCGGCGGCGAGCGCGCGCGCCAGCCATAACTGCCGCACATCGCCGCCGATGACGGCAAGTTTTATATCAGAATTGTTTATGTATTTCTTAACCATACTATATCACACCTAAATATTATTGTAAACAACGGTAAAGGTCTGATATTAGTATATGCCGGCCGCCGCTCCGCTGTACCCAATGCTCCCGAATGGATTTCAGCGTTAAATAATCCGCATATATTTACAAAAATCAACTTCTATGATATAATAATGGGCAAAAGCGTTATTGTCATACCCTTTACTCATACGGGAGTTGATCTATGAAATATATTAAAATGCTGTTGTCGCGGCGCACGCTGGTGATATTGCTGCTGATATTGCAGTTGTGGTTCGCGGTTTACTTAATCTGGCACGCAAGCGTGCGTTATAACGTTGCCGGCATGCTATTCAACATATTCAGCATTATAGTCGTAATGTATATTGTGAACCGCACGGATAACGAAAGTTTTAAACTGTCGTGGGTTGTGTTCGTGTTAACCGCTCCTTTTGTCGGGGGCGCGCTCTATTTTATGTTCCGCCTGCAGTCGTCCGCGCACGGTGTGCGCAAGCGCATGCGAAATTGCCAGCGATTTACGCGTGAAGCGCTGAAACAGGATGAGGAAGTACGCCGCGAGGTGGCGATGATCAGCCCGGCTTGGGTTGATCAAATAAATTATCTCATTGATGTACCGGGCTATCCGGTCTATAACCAAACCGAAACAAAGTTTTTGTCAGACGGACGGGAATATTTCAATCAGTTGCTTGCGGCGGTAAAAACAGCGGAACGATATATATTTATCGAGATTTTTATAATC
>DHAH01000016.1:730-7230 GCA_002397345.1 Clostridiales bacterium UBA4959 | reverse complement strand
TGTGGGATACGCTGGAGAGCGCGCTTGTCGAAAGAGCGAACGTCGGGATCGATGTCAGACTTATTTACGACGATATGGGCTGTTTCATGTCCCTGCCCAATAACTTCGATAAGAAAATGCGCGCGCGCGGCATTAAATGCGTGAAATTCAACCCTTTCCGGCCATTTTGGTCGACGCTTCAAAATAACCGCGACCACCGGAAGATTATTTCCATCGACGGTAAGATCGCGTTTACCGGCGGTATTAATTTCGCCGACGAATATGTGGACAAGGTCAGACGCTTCGGACATTGGAAGGACGCGGGGATAATGCTGTGCGGCGAGGGGGCGTGGACTTTTGCGGTGTTGTTCCTCGAGATGTGGAACGCGGTGACAAGCTCGTATGAAGACATTGTGTTCTTCAAACCGGATCTCGACCATCATCGTAATGCGTGGCGAAACATTCCTCAAAACAGGCAGCCGGAGCAAAAACAAGCTGAGCACGGCTATGTGCAGCCCTACGCAGACTCGCCCATTGATAACGAAAACACCGGCGAATATGTATACCGCCGGATAATTTCGAACGCGCGGAAATATATTTATATAACGACACCGTATTTGATACTCGACCATACATTAATATCGTCGCTGGAGCTGTCGGCGAAATGCGGGGTGGACATACGCATTATAACGCCTGCCGTTCCCGATAAAAAGCTGGTGTATCTGACCACACGCTCATATTATAAGCAGTTATTGCACGCGGGCGTGCGGATATATGAGTATACCCCGGGTTTTATACATTCGAAAATCTTTGTTTCCGACGATGTGACGGCGACCGTGGGCACAGCCAACTTCGACTTCCGTTCGCTTTATTTGAACTTCGAGTGCGGCGTATTATTGCACCGTTCGCCCGCCGTCGATATAATTAAACGCGATTTCCTCGAAACGCTGGAAAAATGCAGAGAAATAACGCCCAGTGATTGCCGTACAAATTTATTTATACGCGCGGTGCAGATGTTTATGCGCTTCGCCGCGCCGTTGATGTGACAGGGAACGGAGCCGCGCTCGGGGCTTCCTGCTGGGAAATAAATAATATATAAGCTTTTGGCGTAGATTATAACTGCGATTATAAACAAATTAAGTATAAAACAAAAAAATACACCAAACAAACGCGGATGGTGTATTTTTTTTATAAATTATCTTAATGGGCGGAGTTTTGAGAGCGGTCGCCGCCCACAACGTAATTTTTATTCAGCGGCGTAGACGGAAACCTGTTTGCGTCCGCCGGTGATATGCTCGAACTTGACCTTTCCGGTGACAAGCGCGAACAGGGTGTCGTCGGAGCCGCGTCCGACGTTATTGCCAGGGCGGATATGCGTGCCGCGCTGACGCACGAGAATGTTGCCCGCGAGCACCGGTTGACCGTCGGATTTTTTCACGCCAAGCCGCTGCGACCGGCTGTCGCGCCCGTTCTTTGTCGAACCGACGCCCTTTTTATGCGCAAAATATTGTAAGCTGATTCTCAACATATTCATTTTACCTCCATTTCAGGACTGATTGTGTAAACAATTTGTCCGTTTTTATCTTTTTTGCCTGCCTTATCTACCGTCACATCTCTTCGACTTCATCAACCGAAAGATATTCATAATATTCCTCGGTAAGGTCCATAAGCTGTAGAAAATACGACTGGAAAAGTCCCGATATCGCGTATTGTTTACGCTCATCGCTGCAATTTTCGGGCAGCGCCTCCGGTGCGGTGACGGTGATGTCGGCGGTTTCGTCGTCGATATTGTATTCAATATCCGACGCCCAGGACACCTCGACGGTGTTGATAATCAGCATCGTCATCGCGGAGATTGCGGAGCAGAGTACATCGTCTCCCGCTTCGGCAAGCCCGCTGTGTCCCGTTTCGTGAAAGCGGTAATAAACGCCGTCACGTTTGTAGAATGTGATTTTAATCATCGGGTGAGACCCCTGTCACTCAGCCGCCGATCGTGGTGATCTGCAGCTTTGTATAAGGCTGACGGTGTCCGATTTTCTTTTTCTCGTTCTTTTTGGCTTTATAACGTATGATGTGCAGCTTTTTGCCGCGGCCATTTTTGACGACTGTCGCGGTGACGGCTGCGCCCGATATAAACGGCGCTCCGCATCTGAAACCTTTTGTGTCCGAGATGGCGAGCACGCGGTCGATTTTGACGGTCGAACCGTCTTCCGCGTCGAGCTTTTCAACGAAAACGAGATCGCCCTCGCTTACCTTGTACTGCTTGCCGCCTGTTTCAATAATAGCAAACATAATAAATGTAACCTCCTTTTTATACGCAAGCTGCGCCTGCGTTGAAGACTCGCTGATACAGGTTAGTTAATTTTATAGGCATAACTATTCAGACCCGTAAATCATGCGGCTTTTTATTATAACATGTCCATGCGGAATTGTCAAGCAAAAACTATGATTATTAGGTTATCTAAGCAATAAATTTACGAAAATCTGCGAAGTAAAATTTACGATATATTTCATAACTCTTGACCGTCAACTATATTTGCGGTATACTAAAATCAGATTAAAATGTGTGAGGAAAAAAGAATGGATATTGCGGGTTCGGGCGCTGCTATCGTATTGGTCGCGTTTTATAATGTCAAGGCGCTGGGCGTCAGGTATTTGGAAACCGCGTTGAAGAAGGGCGGATACCGTGTCATAACGGTATTTTTCAAGAATTTTAACAGTAAGAATCCGCAAATGACAAACGATACGGAAATCGGTCTGCTTGCGGATATTGTAAAACGTGAGCAGCCGCTTTTTATCGGATATTCGGTAATGAGCTCCATGTATCTGGAAACGGTAGACAGCGTGATCAACGGTGTCAAAGCCCTCTGCCCGGATGTACCGGGCGTGTGCGGCGGCGCTTATGCCACGATGTTTCCAGAGCGTTTTTTGAAAATGGGCGTGGACTTTGTTATTCGCGCGGACGGAGAGATTTCCATGCGCCGCCTTGCCGACGCGCTGCTGCAAAAAGGTGATTACAGCGCCTTGCCGTCGCTCTGTTATATGAAGGACGGACAGCCTGTTATAAATGAAATCGGTGATATCCTGACGGATATAGACGGGTACGGAATGCCCGCCATTGAATGCGAAAACGCCTATTTTATCGAAAACGGCAGGCTTACCCCGGGAGACCCCCAATGCAGCGCGCTGAGCTATGAAATCATTGCCTCGCGCGGGTGTCCCTTCACCTGCTCATATTGCTGCTGCGTAAATTTACGCCGCCTTTTCCCCAAGGGTGTTAAATATGTCAGGGAGCGAAGCGTAAAAAGCGTGATCGACGAGCTTTTGATCGTTAAGAAAAAGTTTAAAAAGCTTGTGTTCATTCATTTCTATGACGAGATATTTCCGGGCAAGCCGGGCTGGATAGATGAGTTTATCAAAGAATATAAACAAAAAATCCATTTGCCGTTCACCATATGGTCGCATCCGAAGGCTGTGGACGGCGAGGTGCTTAAAAAGCTGGTCGGCGCGGGGCTTACCGAGGTGATAATGGGCATCCAGTCCGGCTCCGAGCGCGTGAGACGCGATGTTTTTCATCGGTATGAAACCCAGGATGAAATTATCCGCGCAACACAAACGATCAAAGAAGCGGGCGTTTTCTGGGCGAGCTATGACTTCATGCTCCAGCATCCTTTTGAGACCATAGAAGACCTCCGCCAGACATATTTTCTTGTAAAAGAGCTTCGCGAACCGTTTGAGCTCCAGCTCCACGGGCTTAACTTCCTGCCGGGGACAGATATTGTCGATATGGCTATCGAGCAGGGCATTGTCACGAGAGAGCGCATGGAGGAGATTATGTACGCTCCGATGTCGGAGCAGTTCCGCACTTACTGGAAGCAGGAGGACGACCCGCTTGGACAGTTATGGTACCGGATGACGTATTGTCTGCAGTTTAAGGGGCTGCGCCGCCGGATAGAACAATATGAAAATGATCCGATGGCGCATAAAGAGGAGATTAACGCGCTGTATCAGAAGGCTGTGAAAAAATTCAATTTGAGATATTACAAGAAAAAGCTTAATATCGTATTCCGGCGTGTGTTCGGTATAACCGGATGAAAGAACATATGAATTAAATTAGTTAATTAAGAGGGATGTTTACTATTGTAATATCTCCCTTGCCGTGATAAAATATCATCATATATAATACAATTATAATATGCAGGGGAAATAAAATGAAATTTATTAAAATCGCTGCCTTTTCACTTGCCGCGGTGCTGACCGCCGGGCTTATCGCCTGCTCTGCCGCAAACGATGGCGGGGGCGCGTCCGATTCTTCAAACGATGAAACCTCCGGAGTGCCGGGGAGCGCGGCGCCGGTTGATGACGACAAATATACGGCGAACGAGCCCGGCGCGATAGATTTTTCGACCTATCAGATCCCGGTGCTTGAAAAAAACGCGGACGGGCTATATGTTCAAAGTTATAAACCTTATAAAATAAGCGGTATAACGACGACCTTCCAGACCGCATCGGGGTATTCACCCCAATACAGGCTGCCGTCGGACGCCGTTATGGTCTATAGCAATAACATCCTGCCGCCCGACATCGGATGGGGGGAACAGGGCGATAACTATCAGATCGATTTGATGACGGCTATGGTGTGGGGACACATGGAATATACCCGGCGGGATCCGAAAAATTGTAATGACATCCAGACCCGGGCTGACGGAAGCTATATAATACACACGGAACCCGATAATTATTACATGATTCCGACCCTTAATTATATAGAATTTATGAAAGAGCTCGTCGGAAAAAACATTGACAAGCTTCATCCCAAGACGGTGATTTTCGAGGAACCGGATATGTGGGACGCCTCGGGTTATTCTCAGGGCTTCAAGGACGAATGGAAATTGTATTACGGCACCGATTGGGAGCCGCAGACGGCTTCCGCCGGAGCGATGTACCGCACGACACGGCTAAAAGTTCACCTTGTGGAGCGCCTTCTTACCGAGCTGTCAAGCTTTGTTAAGGAGAAAGTTCCGGGCACAAAGGTTTATATCGCGACGCACAGTACGGTGTCCTATAACACGATCTCAATAACGGCGGGCATTAACAACTATCTCGCGCTGGGCTGCATCGACGGCGTGATCGGTCAGACGTGGAGCGATACGGCTTATAACGCTGTCCCGTATAACGGCAACAATATTCAGGACGCGTTTTTGTCGGGTTTTATTGAATATTCTTCTTATATAGACTCTGTCGAGGGCACCGATTTCTTTGCGCTGTCCGACCCTATGGCCGATAATAAGGGCTTTACCGAAAAGCAGTGCCGCTCGCTCTATCGCCAGACGGTGACGGCGTCGCTGATGACGCCGGAAATTCAGCGGTTCCAGTTGTTCCCGTGGCCGGACCGCAGCTTCGTTGCGGTTTCGGGCGATTACAAGACCTATCAGCTCCAGGTGTTCAACGCGCTGGACAAGGTGGCGGGTAAGGCAGTGACACTGACCGCCGGTACGCCGGGCATTTATTTCGCCATCTCCGACTCGGTTTCGTGGCAGGGCGCGGGCAAAAATTGGAGCCTGAACACCAACGCGTCGGTTTACGGCATGACTTTGCCGCTGGTCGCGAAGGGCATACCGATAAAAATGAAATCGCTGGAGCATTTAAAGACAGCCGATGACCTTACGGGCGTAAAAGTGCTGCTGCTCTCATATGACTGCCAAAAACCGATTTCGGAGGACGCGAACAAAGCTATCGCCGAATGGGTGAAGGCAGGCGGCACGCTGCTTTATATCGGCGGTCACGATACATATGAAAAATCCGAAACCGAATGGTGGCACACCGCGGGAGGTACGCCGCTTAACAACCTTATAAAAAATCTCGGGCTGAATATCGAGGTTACAACCTCGGGCGGCGATAATACCAAATTAAAATGGGTCGGCGGCGACAAAATCTTCGGTGTGAGCGGAACAGTGAACAGCACCGACTATACAATTAAAAAATACCGCGGCTTTTGCGCCGGATTCGAGGGCGCGGACGCCAATCCGATTATAAAAGCCGGCGACGAGATTATCGGCTGCGAAAAACAGGCCGGCTCGGGACATGCGATTTTCGTCGGCGTACCCTCCGCGGCGCTTGCGGCAACGCAGAACGGCGCGCAGTTTATGCGCGCGCTCACCAAATACGCGCTCGAAAACTACGCGGGGCTTGATTATGCCGAAACGTCGCTGATGACGGTCAAACGCGGCAATGTGGTCGCCGCGCACTCGATTGATAAAAAAGACACGCTGTCGGGCAGATATATCGATCTGTTCGACGACAAGCTCACGCTGTCGGACAGCGTGACGGTACCAAAAAACGACTCTGTTCTGCTGTATGATGTCGCCGGGCTGGATTTGAGTGTACCGCGTCTGGGCTTTACAGGCGGCAAGCTGGTCGGCGATGTGACAGAAACAGCGGAAAAAACCGCGTTTTCGGTCTATGGCCCCTCCGACACATTAGTGTCCTCACGCATTATCGCGCCGAAAGGCATGTACCCT
>DHAH01000016.1:0-620 GCA_002397345.1 Clostridiales bacterium UBA4959 | reverse complement strand
CGAAAGGCATGTACCCTGTCAGCGTGACGGCGAAACGCGGAGGGAAAAATATCTCCGTTTATCGCGTCTGGGACAACAAATCGTCGTCGCTGCTAGCGCAGATCGACATCACGCCCATCGAAGCGGAGATCACCGTTACTTGGGGCAGCACACCCGTGGCTGACGATCCGGGCTATGAGTTCGGTTATATAAACGTTCTCACAAACGAAGCCAACAAAGACAAGGACTATATCGTCGTCAACACCGCGGGCGTCAACGGCAGGCTGCGTTTCTGCGACGGCGACCGCAAGCTTGTGTATAAATTTGATCTGAAAAATTACCCCGAAGCGATGCTTACATTTAATGTGGTGCAGAACTATATACTCGAATACTCGCTGGACAACAAAACGTGGACTGTTGTCGCCGACTATTCAAAGATAGGCGAATGGACGAAAAACGGCGACAACGCCGCTTCGTATACAATTTCCGCCGCAGAAGTCGGGGCGGGCGACGAGCTTTATGTCCGCTTGCGTAATACGACGCCCGATATGGGATGGGGCGGTTCGATAACAAGCTTCTCTATACGATATGTAAAAAATAATTGATTGCGGGCGGTGCGATACGGCGGGCGGGGTGGAACC
>DHAH01000108.1:3028-3301 GCA_002397345.1 Clostridiales bacterium UBA4959 | reverse complement strand
GCCGATTATCGCTGCGACGCGTTTATAATGACCACCCCCCGCCTGCGGGTGTACCCCTCCGCGGGAGGGGATTGGGATAAGAACGGCTCGGCGCACGCGGGTGGCGTTTGGTGCGCGGGCGGGAGAACCCCGCCCCTACGGGATGGGATGCCCCCTCTGCGGAGGGGCGCCACCGCATGGCGTCACGCCCACACGGTGGGCGGGGTGGTCGCTTCGAGCGCGTAACACCGATTATCGCTGCGACGCGTTTATAATGACCACCCCCCGCCTGCG
>DHAH01000108.1:990-2815 GCA_002397345.1 Clostridiales bacterium UBA4959 | reverse complement strand
GGTGGTCGCTTCGAGCGCGTAACACGTGTTATCGGGTCATGCTATGAAGTGGATAAACGTATTAAAAATGTTAATAATAGCTGTATCTAAAATTATTAAATTATTAAAACAATTGCAATATCTATTGACATTGCATTAAAATGTTGATATAATAGACTTGAATATAAGGCAAAATAACTTTGTGCGGAGGATTAATCATGAAAAAAATTACAGCGGTCGTTATTCTTGTTTTAATGATAACGGCAATAGCGTTCCCGGCGTCGGCGCTTGAACCCGGCTATACCTATCAGTGCGCGAAGCTTGTCAACGCGGTCACTCCCGACGGAAAAGTCACCGGCGGCGAATGGGACGACGCGGTGGCGCTCGTTGTCAACGCCGACAACGAGACTGTTAAGACCTACGGTCAGTGGCAGGGCGGCAACAACCACAAATCCGCCGCCGATTTGTCCGTGACCTACAAGTTTAAATGGGACGACAAGAACTTGTACATACTCGAGCAGAGAATGGATAAAAACTTCATCATGAAGGGCGACGATACGGCGGGCGCGACTCCGTGGAACGGCGACGGCACGCTGATGTTCCTCGCGTTTAATAAATCGGGCGAGTTTGCGTTTGAGGACGCGTACGAACCCTTCTGGGCGATGACGGAAGGCGGCAAGATTTCGTTTGCGCTGCGCAGTTGGCTCAGCGGCGAATTCACGACGGATCAGACGCATCAGGGCAACTGGAAGGGCGCGGGCGCATATGACGCCGGCACCAAGACTCTCACTGTCGAGCTGGTTGTGCCGTTCTCCGATATAGGCGCAAAAAGCGGCTCGAAGGACGTCGCAGTCGGCACGAAGCTCCGCTTCACACCGATCATTGCCAATATCGACAGCGCCGACGATTATGGAACCTTCGCGGGTTCGTGGGATCAGCTTAACCTCCACGACCGTAAAAATACCGGCGACGCCGACACCACCGAGGGCGACGCCACTACCGAGTATCCGATCAACTGGGCGGGCATGGTTCTGACCGAAGCGCTCAAGGTCGATGCTCCCGCAACGGACACTTCGAAAACTCCGACCACAGCCCCGTCAACTATGGATATGACGCTTGTCATGTCACTCGCGGGTCTGGCGCTCTCGGGCGGACTGATTGCGGTCAGCAAAAAGAGAAAATAATAAAAATAACAATTAATGTAGGGGCGGATCCTGTATCCGCCCCTATAACGTTATATAAAGAGGAGATACGTTCAAGGGTTACACCATTGAGCAACCCCGCGATAATTTATTTCTCTAAGAAACGTTGTCTACGAAGAAAAGCCCAAAATAATATTGTTATTACATTTATTACTAAAGTTTTTGCGGAGCTTTTTTCAAAAAGCGACCGTATCCCCGTCCCTCCCCCGGCTTTTATTTTTTCATTTTAAGGGCGTACTCACGGATTTTATCGAAGGTCTGCTGACTGATGACGTGCTCGATCCGGCAGGCGTCCTCGGCGGCGGTTTTTTTATCCACACCGATAGCGGCGAGACAGCTCGCCAGCAGTGTGTGACGCTCGTACATCGATTGCGCGATCGCAAGACCGCTGTCGGTCAGCGTGATCGTGCCGTCCGGGTCCATGTGGATGTGACCGCTCTCACGCAGCTTTTTCATGGCGATACTGACACTGGGCTTCGAGAAGTCAAGCTCGGTCGCTATGTCAATGGAACGCACCGAGCCAAGCTTGTTCTTTAAAATTAATATCGATTCCAGATAGTTTTCCGCCGATTCGTATATGTTCATAAAATATCCTTTGAACAGGGTACGGGGGTACGGGGGTACGGTCGCTTTTCAATTCTCAG
>DHAH01000108.1:468-743 GCA_002397345.1 Clostridiales bacterium UBA4959 | reverse complement strand
AAAAGCGACCGTATCCCCGTTCCCCCCGTATCTTCGTCACCTGTAACTGTTATTCAGCATATTGTATATAATAATATTAGCACAAACCCGCTTTTTTTTCAATACCTCTATTGACAAACGCGGGCAGCGGTGGTAAACTATACACAGTGGTTAGCCGGCGCTAACCCTTCGGATAGCGTTATGAATCACGCATAATTTTAGACAGGGAACAGGCAAATATAGTGAGGGGCGGGGAATTTATATGCAGACACTGAAAACGGTTAAATGCGGGGAGA
>DHAH01000108.1:0-302 GCA_002397345.1 Clostridiales bacterium UBA4959 | reverse complement strand
AAGCGCCGGTTCATGGACATGGGCATCACGCGCGGCGCGGAGATTTTCGTGCGCAGGTTCGCGCCGCTGGGCGACCCCATGCAGATCGCGGTCAGGGGATACGAGCTGTCGCTGCGGAAATCCGACGCCGAAATGATCGAGGTCATGCAGGGCGCGGAACAGTATTAACGGGCGCGTTCGGTTGCGGGCTGTATATGCTTATCGCAAATTTTATTTTTTTACCGCGCTGTTAGCCGCAGCTAACCAAATTTATTGTAACGGGAGAGGCACATGTCTGTAAAAATCGCGCTTGCCGGCAATCC
>DHAH01000089.1:9807-11525 GCA_002397345.1 Clostridiales bacterium UBA4959 | reverse complement strand
CTATTCGTTCAGAGTACGTCGGTTCGGTGAATTCTTCGCCCGCGAATACGGCTCGAAGCTCGGCAAATATCCACGGGTGTCCCTGCGCGCCGCTGGCGACCGCAATGCCGTCGCAGCCTGTTTTAGCAACCATTTCAAGCGCGCTGTGTGCTCCCATAACGCCGCCGTTGCCGATCACGGGAATTTTAACCGCTTGCTTGACAGCCGCGATAATATCGAGGTTTATCGGCGGCGCGTAAAGCTGCGCGCGGGTGCGTCCGTGGACAGTGACGGCTGCCGCGCCCGACTGCTCGGCGATTTTCGCAATTTCGACGGCGTTTATATGCGCGTCGTCCCAGCCGCTGCGGAACTTAACCATAACCGGCGCGGGTGACGAAGCGCGCACAACCGCCGCGATAATCTGTCCCGCCAGCTCCGGATCGCGCATCAAAGCCGACCCCTCGCCGTTTTTTGTAATTTTCGGCATGGGGCAGCCCATATTTATATCTATAATATCAGGCGGGTTCGACCCGGACAGCAGAAATGCCGCCGCTTCCGCCATTATTTCCGGTTCGCGGCCGAAAAGCTGCGCCGCTGAGGGATGCTCGTCCGCGCCGAGCCTGTACAGCTCGGGTGTTTTTACATCACCGTAATGCATAGCTTTTGCCGAAATCATCTCGGTTACCGTCAGCTCCGCGCCGTGACGGCGGCAAAGCGTGCGAAATGTCAGATCTGTGACGCCCGCCATTGGCGCCAGCATTAAACCGACGCCCTTGCCGAGTGTGCAATTTCCTATTATCATATTTTTAACCACGCCGCTTCACTGTACAAAATCGTGAATTACGTGGTCCCGTATTACCATTTAACATTTATATTTATATACTTTACACATTATAACGCGCCGGAATTTTTAATGGATTAAATTTTTGTTAAAAAATCAATATTTATGGCTCATTTAGGAATCCAAAACACGTCGGAAACGCTGCTCCATATAATATTATGTAAACATTGCGTAAATTTTATAACTCGTCCTTGCAAACAGCGGCAGGATATAGTATAATCGGAATGTTGCAAAAAAACGGGCGGTCCGCTGCGAAGCTCTGCATGAACGTCCGATATTATTGTACCAAATACAAGACAAATCACGCAAGCAGTTTGTCTATCCGGCGTATCCGGCTCGCTCAGCTGCGCGTCGGTATTATAAGTACAAGGAGGAAAGTCTAAAATGGATAAAATCCAGGCTTTTACAAATGAGCAGCTTAAAACAGAGGTGCCCGTGCTTAACATCGGCGACAGCGTCCGTGTGCACAACAAGATCAAAGAAGGCGCGCGCGAACGCGTACAGCTCTTCGAGGGCACAATAATCGCCAAAAAAGGCGGCGGCATCTCTGAAACCTTCACCGTGCGCCGCGTTTCATATGGCGTAGGTGTGGAAAAAACCTTCCCCGTGCACAGCCCCAACGTCGAAAAGGTGGAAATCTACCGTTCCGGTAAGGTTCGCCGCGCCAAGCTGTATTATCTGCGCGACCGCGTAGGCAAGCAGTCAAAGGTCAAGGAAATGCTACAGACCGCCGTCGTCGTCGAGGAATAAGTTTGCAATTGACAATCGAAATTTGACAGTTGTAAATTGACAACAAAAAAATCGCTCCGTCAGGGGCGCTTTTTTTGTTGTCAAAACAGGATTTTTCACCTTATATTCAAGCTTTCGGCGCGGAATTTTACCGAGTTTATAATCGAAT
>DHAH01000089.1:7163-9667 GCA_002397345.1 Clostridiales bacterium UBA4959 | reverse complement strand
TATAATCGAATTTAAGTATAAATTATACCCTAAATTTTCCTAACCCTGCACACAGCTCCGTAGGAGCAAAATTCGCAGGCGTTGCGTTTATTGTCGCACAAGGGCTGTGCAGACGCTTCGCCGTGTTTCATTCGTCCGCCGATCTCGGCGATTGTTTTTTCGGCGTTTTTCATTAACTTTCCGAACCCCGCTATATCTTCAAGCGACAGCGTGGAGCCGAGAGCGCCGTCTTTTTTCAGCCAAACAGGGATATATTTTTTCTCCAGCTTCTTCTCCATCGCGCGCAAAAGCTCCTCGTCATTAATGAGTATTCCCGTGCGTTCCAAACCGTCGGACGCGCGAGCGGCGACAGCTTCTTCGTTCTCGTCAGGCTCGGCGTCAACGCGCTGCGCACCCGCCGACATATAGAGCATTCCGGCGGGTAAAATATTTTCGTCTTCTTTAAAAATAGAATTGCTTTTATTGCCGCCGTGCCACAGCGAAAACAAATATAAAAGTAACTGCATGTTCAATCCCAGCGCAAGGTCGGACACCGAAAACTTCTTTGTACCGGTTTTATAATCTACCACGCGCAGAAACACGTCGCCCCCGCGTTTATACGTATCAACGCGGTCGATTTTGCCGTATATATACGCCGATCCGCCGTCGGGCAATGGGATACGCAGCGGTTCAGCCGCTCCACCGCGCGCAATGGGCAGCTCGAAATAGCGCGGCGTAAATTCGCTTTGCGAAAATTCTCCGATTAAGTTTTCGATCACCAGCAGCGTCGTGCGCCGCAACCGCCGGAATAAGCTGTCCGTACGCGGCGAGCGTTCCTCCGACTGCCCAAACGCACCTTCGATATATTCGGAGATGATCGTATCGGCAAGCTCCGCGCGCTGTTTTTTCGTCAGGTCAAAGTTAATCTTCCCATCCTCGTTCATAACCGCACGCATAAAACGCTCGAGTATGCGGTGCGTGAAGTTGCCCGTGTCGGCGCTGTCGAATTCCGCCACAGCCGGTTCGCACAAGTCGAGCATATATTTGCAATAAAATCCGAACGCGCACATCACATAACTGTCAAGCCGCGACTGTGTCAGGCTTAAATCGCCGCGGAAAATCTCTGCCGCAAGCTCGGGCGACAGCCGTTCGTTCCGTGAGTCAAATGGATTTTCCGCCGCCGTGATAAACGCGGCGAATGAAAGGTCGGTACACAACAGCTCGCGCAATGCCGCTCCGTCAGGAGTGTCACGACGTTCGATCGCGGCTTCCAGCGCGCTCTCCCGGCTCCAAACCTGTTCCGCGTGAGGGATGTCTGAATATTTTTCTATAATCAGCTCCGGGAACATCGCGATCAATCGCTCCACGCCCTGCGACGGTTTCACCGGGCGTTCTTTTCCGTCAAAACCGCCGGCAGTGCCGGTGAAGGTAACCACAAGCCGCTCGGACGGGGTTGTCGCCGCGCGGTAAAAACCGAATAACTCCGCCGACGCCAGCAGCTCCGCGTTATCGCAAGGGTCAAGCCCGAATTCCCGCAATATCTCAAGCTCGGAGCTTTTGAAAATCTCGTCACCCGCGTCTGTTTTCCCCGGAAATATTCCTTCGCTCGCGCCGAGCAGTATACAGAGCTTTATTTCGCCCGCGCGCAGGCGGTCGGACTGCCCCACCGTCACCTCGTCGACCGACGCGGGAATGCGCCCCACCGTCGCTTGACGTAATACCGCCGCAAGAAGCTGCGAATATTGCTCCGCCGTGACTGTTGCGTCTCCCGCGACAGTCGCCACGGTGTCAAGCGCGTTCATGAGCGCGTCCCACAATTGGCGCGCCAACTCTTCTTCGTGTTCTGAAAGCTGCCCCGGTATATCAAAGTCGCAAAGCAGCTTGTAAACCGCCGCCGAAGCGCGTTTAACGTTGCCCAGCCCATCCGCTTTACACGCCGTATCGGTTGTTAAGCCTTTGGTTTTACTGAGAATATCGAGTGTAAAGCTTTCCGCCAGCGCTGCCAGCGGCGGCACGATTTTTGCGCGTATCGCATTCACAGTGGCGAGGATGCGCTCGCCGCGCGGGGTGAGCGTATCTGTATAACCGTCGGGGTTCATGCGCCAGTCGTATTCCGCTGTCCAGCGGCGCGCGCCGTTTATGCGCCAGGTTGAAAGATATTCTTCGACACTGTCGCATTCATCGGGCGTGATGCCCGCCATGCCTGTTTTAAGCATGGAGATCACATCCTGAGAGCGCCAGCCGCCCGCGACTACCGCAAGCGCCGATAAAACAAACTTACCTACCGGGCGTGTAGAAACGTCAATCCGCGTGCTCATAAAATAAGGCGCGTCCACACGCTCGAGCGCCGCATCGATAATGCCGTCGTAATCGGTCATATTACGCGCGATAACCGCGCAGTCGCGCCAGCGCCCACCTCCGTGAACATAGCGCGCGATCTCCGACGCGGCAAGCTCCGCTTCCTCGTAACGGTCGGTGCAATCGACGACGCGAATGTGGCAGTGGGTTGCAGGGTCGGCGTTTTT
>DHAH01000089.1:2536-7063 GCA_002397345.1 Clostridiales bacterium UBA4959 | reverse complement strand
GGTTGCAGGGTCGGCGTTTTGCCGCCCGTTATCCGCTGACACCGGGCGATCAATGTTCGCTCCTGTAATATCGTCTTCCTCATCCCATAAAAACGCGGCGACACGCTCCAGCGCGACATTTTTATAACGCGGGAAGATGCGCAGCACAAACGGATTTTGTACCTCCGCGCCGATATCCCCGGCAATCCGACGTAATATGCGCTCGGTACGTGCCACGGTATCAAACGCGGGGGATCTCATTCCGGGCAGACTGCACAGCGCGACGGTCGCGTTGCCTGCCTGACGCAGCATTTCGCGGATCAGAATGTATTGCGGCTGCGTGAATCCGTCGAACGCGTCGAAAAACACATCGCAGCCCGCGAAAAAACCGCTGCCGGTTAACCGAGCCGCCGCGCGCGTCAAGTCGTCCGACGGGTCGTCGTACAGCTCCGCCAGCAGCCGACTGTATGAAACACCGATGAGCGACAGGTCGGAAAGCTTGTTTTTAAGCCTTGTATACGATTCCGGCAAGCGGAGTGACGCGCCCTCCAGCATAGCGGGCGTGATGCCGCGCGTTTTAAGACGCGCTGTTTCGGTCAGCATGAGCTGCGCCCAGCGGCGGCTGTTCTCGGGCGTGATTTTATATTCTTTAAGCAGTCCCGTCAGCTCGTCCAGCGTGCGCCACATTGTCACCGTACGGGCGCCCGCGTCGGCATAGTTATACGCAAGTCCGCCGAGCTGCCTGAAAATCAGGTTGCATAACCGCGTGAAACTGGCGATGACAAGCCCTGATGAGTCGGAACCTTCTGTAAGCTGCGCCAGCTTCGTTTCCGCAGTGACTACGTTTTGTTCGGGCACGATAAGAAAGCACCGCCTGCCCCCGCGCAGCGCGGCAAGCAGTCTTCGGGTCAATTCTTCCGTTTTTCCGCTGCCCGCCAGCCCGAAAATAAATTGCAGCTTCGCCGCCACGTTATGCCCTCCCTTGATAAAAATTATATTTATTATAATGTATTTCGTTATTCTTGTCAACGCGGCTTCGCCGCCGTTATTTTGTCAGTAAGTTATTAAATATTTAAAAATTATGTCTATACAAATAACACGAAATATGTTATCATATAATATATTACAGTTTACGGTACGATTTCATAAAAAAATTAAAAATCACAGAGCCGCAATACGGGACCACGCGGTTTCTATTGCGGTTTTGTGGGACAAAGGTGCGTGATCATAATAATAAACGCGAAATATTTTCTGCTTTATCGCCGCAGGATATTTAGCCGAATATTTATTTTGTTAATTGCCGTATTTTTATGCGCGCCCGGGTTGACCTCGTGTGACAAGGCAGCCGCCGCGCCGCAAGTTTCGATTATTGAGGACGGCGCAAGCGATTATATCATCGTGCGCCCGGAACTTGCCCCGAAACCGGTTGTCGACGCGGCGGTGCGGCTGCGCACCGCAATCCTTGACGCGACGGGTGTGGAATTGAAACTCGTAACCGACTTCGTCGCGCGCGGCGAAAAAATACAGCCGGCGGAGCATGAGATACTTATCGGGCAGACTAACCGGACGCAATCGGCTGACGCGCTTGGCACACTGATGGGAAAGGCGTATTTCGCCGGACTTGACGGCGCGTATGTGGTAATAACAGGCACGTCTGACGATATGATCTCCGACGCGGTCGACACTTTTATCGCCGGATATGTTATTAATAAAAAAACGCTCGCGCTGCCGGAGGATTATATGGTAAAGCTTGCGTATCCTGTCACACTTTTGCCCGCCGACGGCGCCGCCGATGTTGGATTAACGCCGGTTTTTACCTTCGAGCCAGGCAGCGGATCAGAATATAATGTCGAGATTTTATCACCCGACGGGCTTGATTGGAAGGTTGTGCGGACAGGAACGGTTAAAGCCGGTGAAAAAAACGCGGAATACACCTGCCTTGACGCGCTTGAACCTTGTTCAACTTATAAATGGCGTGTCACAGATGACAATATTACTGTAGACGGAGGAATGTTTATGACCAGCTACGATTATAAAAACCATCCCGCCAATCGTGGGATCGACTACGCTTTCGACGGCACGATAACACCGGAGGTGTTGGGTAATTATCTGTCCCGCGCGATGAACCATTTCTATTTTGAGAACATTGACGCGGCGGCACTGGCCCAGAATAAACGGTTTGTCCTGAATACCGGCGCGAAATTTATCGGGCGCTCCTCAACGATGTGGGGCATGTATTCTTCCGACGAGGCTGTCATCGGCGAATACGCGAAAGCTATCGCCGATATTCACGCGTCCGACCCCGATATTATATTCGAGGGGTGCGTTTTCGAAACGACCTTCAC
The DNA here is from genome assembly GCA_002397345.1 of Clostridiales bacterium UBA4959. Lineage (GTDB taxonomy): Bacteria > Bacillota > Clostridia > Oscillospirales > CAG-272 > DTU078. The sequence goes on along the minus strand of DHAH01000089.1, from coordinate 4,739 downwards.
TTCTATTAATGAGATATCCGTACCCGCGTGGGTGTTCACGGCATTCGGGCTGGAACCGGAAACCCGCAATTTTAATTATAACACCATGCTTTTCCCCGAGGGCGATTTTATAGATATGTGGGGCGCGGGTGGCAGCGTCCCCGACATGCGTCAGCTTGAAACGCAGATGTGGTTCTATTACCGCGCAGCGCTGTTTATCGACGCGGGGTTTGAAGCGATCCACTTCGGGCAGGTGCATCTTATAGGTGCGCGCGACAAAAATTTCGAGTGCTGGACAAAAGTGATGAACATGATCCGCTCATACGCGTCGGAGCATGCCAGACGTCATTTCGTGCTGCTCAACGCGCACACGCACGGTATTAAAGGTTCTGACGGACTGCTGCTTTTCGATTTTCATCGTTTCCCCTCACGCTGCAAGGTGCCCGATTCTGAAATTGACCATGTGCCAACAGAAGAAGCGCCGCAGAAGGTCATATTCGCTAAGAATTATGTTGATTCGCTTTATGGGCGCAGCTTGGGCGGCACGACGCACGCGGGTTGGAAAACCGAAAGCCTGCCGTATTTGGTGGAGCTGGATAATTACGTCGGTTATTATCCCGACCGTGTCGATAAGGCAAGCGCTGATTGGTGGGGTTATGACGAAATCAGTTGGTTTGTTAATCAGCCGTATTGGTATCAACGTCAATACCTCACGTATGCCAATGACTGGGTATCGAAAACCGACCACGGCACCGGTCACTTCGAGATGCCCGGCACGCGCACCGCGGCGATTCGGAGCGGCGGCACGATAACGCAGAGTTATTTTTACCCCTTCGCAGCCGAGTTTTACACCGGCGGTACGGGAGTTGAAAATATCATCCGCGAGGTGTGGATAACCGCAAACGCGGGGAGTTAAAAAAATAAAAAATAACGGCGGGTCAAACACCCGCTGCGGAGATAATGTTGAAAGTTAAAGAATTATTAAAATATCTGCCCCGTGCGGGGCTTATCGCCGCCATATATGCCGCGCTGACGCTCGTGCTTTATCCGCTGGGTTTCGGTGTGGTGCAGTTCCGCTTCTCAGAGGCGCTGACGCTGCTGCCGCTGCTGTTTCCTGAAGCGGTACCCGGGCTTTTCGTCGGCTGTGTCGTCGCAAACATGTTTTCCCCCAACATAGTAATCCTCGATGTCATATTCGGCAGCGCGGCTACGCTCATCGCGGCGTATCTGACCTCGAAGGTAAAATCGGTGTGGCTTGCGCCCCTTCCGCCCGCGGTTATAAACGCCGTGGTGGTGGGCGCGGTAATAGCATATTCGACTGCCGGATTCAGCGCGGGATTTTGGGCTGCGTACTTTTACAACATTGTGATTATAGGGTTGGAAGAGCTTGCCGTTTGTTATGTGCTGGGTGTACCGCTTACATTGGCGCTTAAAAAAACCGCGCAAAAGCTCGGCGCGGGCAGCCGCATACAATAAATTAACAATAAGATATTATTTTATTTTAATTATAAGAAGGATTTTTAAAATGGCTGAAATCAAAGATGTGAAATCCGTAAAACGCGCGGTTATACCCGCCGCCGGACTGGGCACGCGGATGCTGCCCATTGCGCGCACCGTACCAAAGGAGATGCTGCCTATCGTTGATAAGCCCGCGATCCACTATTTAGTAGAGGAAGCCGCGAATAGCGGGATCACCGACGTGCTTATCATCACAGGCCGCAATAAGGGCGCGATGGAGGATTATTTCGATTACTCGCCCGAATACGAGGATAAATTGCGCTCGTCGGGTAAAGAATCATGGATTCCTCCGCTTCGCGAGCTGTGCGACCGGGTTAACGTCACCTTCATGCGCCAGCGTGAGACACGCGGGCTGGGCGACGCGGTTTTACGCGCGAAATCGTTCACCAGCGACGAGCCGTTTGTAGTCCTCTACGGCGACGATATTATCTTTTCGCAGACCAAACCCGTCTGCGCGCAGCTCATCGATGTGTACAACACTTATGGCAAAGCAGTGGCGGGCGTTCAAGAAGTGTCACGCGAACAGATCGTCAAGTACAGCTCGCTCAAGACCGAGCCGCTAGGCAAGAACATCTACAGCGTTTCGACTATGATAGAAAAACCCAAGCCCGGTCAGGAATATTCCCTGTTCTCAATTTTAGGACGCGTGCTGCTCACGCCCGAGATATACGGCATCCTTGAGAGGACACCGCTCGGCGCGGGCGGG
>DHAH01000089.1:1533-2408 GCA_002397345.1 Clostridiales bacterium UBA4959 | reverse complement strand
GCTCGGCGCGGGCGGCGAGCTGCAGCTCACCGACGCGTTGAATATACTGGCGGAAACCACCGGCATGACCGCACTCGACTTCGAAGGAAAACGCTATGACCTCGGCTCCAAGCTCGGATTCCTGCAGGCTAACGTTGACCGCGCTCTACTCGACCCCGAACTGGGCGGCGCGTTCCGCGCGTATTTGAAAAAGCTGGATATTTAAACCACGGCGGGGGTTAAGCCTCCGCCGCACAGGTTACCTTCTGATTTATGAACAACAATAAAATCATATAAGGAGGCACTCTACAATGAATTTCACGCTCAACAACAAGTATTTCAACGGCTCCAACCCCTTATTCTGGATTGGCGGGCTTGCCGCGCTCGCGCTGGGCTTTTGCCTGCTGTTTATTCAGGATATGCTCGCCATCGGCATACTGCTCGGCGTCGCGGCGCTTATCTATCTCGGCGTCTATTTTGGCAAGCTTGCCAAGGACAGCGACATCACCGACGGGCTGAAAATCCGGCTCGAACAACTGCGCAATGAAGCGCGCGCCGACTTCGAAGCGCAGTTTGCGAGGGCAAAAAAGTTCGGCAGCCCGAAAATTTTCGAATCCACACGCTTTCTGTATGAGCCAAAAGAGCCGGGCGTTATACTGAAAGCCCGAAAGTCCGCATACGGCGAGATTTTCACCTCGCGTTATGCAATGTCGCTGTTATATGTAGACGACCACAACAGATCGATGTATATCTACACGTTCAAACTGTCGCTCATAGAAGATGACGACGAAATGGAGATAACAAAACTCGCATACGGCGGATTTGAAAAAGCATGGCTTACTGAGCGCGAAACCCCAGTCGCCGTCGGCGATAAAAGTGTGATGAAAAAAAGCGTC
>DHAH01000089.1:0-1411 GCA_002397345.1 Clostridiales bacterium UBA4959 | reverse complement strand
AAAAAGCGTCGAGCTTCACATCGATTGCAGGGACGGATCGAAAATAACCTTCCCCACCGTCCGCGACGCTTCCACCGAATCGCTGATACAGGATATGAATATGAGATATAATAAACCGGCGGTAAATACATAATGGAACGTGTGAACAAAACCAATTACTACCTTGACATAGCGCAGACGGTAGCGGAACGCTCGACCTGTTTGCGTAAACATTACGGCGCGATAATCGTTAAAAACGATACCATCATCTCCACCGGTTATAACGGCGCACCGCGCGGGCGCAGGAACTGCACCGATCTCGGACGTTGTATCAGAGAGGAGCTTGCCGTCCCACGCGGCGAGCGTTATGAACTGTGCCGCGCCGTCCATTCGGAGGCAAACGCCATCATCGCCGCGGCTCGCGATCAGATGCTGGGCGCGACGCTTTACATGACCTGCGTCGACCCGCGCAACGGTAATATCGTACCGGGTGTAAATTCCTGCGCGATGTGCAAAAAACTCATTATCAACGCGGGGATAAAAACCGTTATTGTGCGGGAAACAACTGAGGAATATTCAATTTACAGCGTCGCTTCCTGGGTTAACGACGATGAGAGTGTAAAAGGAGAATTCGGATATTGAAAAACCGTAAAAAAGCAAAAAAACGCAATTCAGCGGCAGCTCCGGCTGCCGCTCTGCCCAAACGGAGTTATGTAAAACCGATTTTAATCGCTGCGGGTGCTGTAATCGCCGTCGTGCTGACAGTGATCGGCATTTGGTATGCGATGCAGCCTAAGCTGCCACAGATAAAATTGGAAAATGGTAAGTATGCGGATAAGACAAACGGCGTGTCATATCTGGCGGCTGACATCAATTATGAGCCTGTCGCGGTGGGCGAACCCTACGCCGAATACGGTAAAACCACGCTGTATATCATAGACGGGCTTGATCCAAAGCAATATCTAACCGAAAAATATGAAGGTATCGGTGCGATCTATTATGCCGATACGCTTACTTTGCCCGGTCTGAGCGGTTGGGCTGCTGATTCGATAATAATCTGCGAGTCGGATGAAATCACCATACAAAAAGGTGAGATTAATGACGCGGGTGAAATAGCAAAAATCGTTGATGCCGCGACAGCCGCCGAAACGGTGTCCGGCCCCGCCGGCTCCCGCGCTGTCTATCACCTTAAATTTACCTCGTCGATTTACAGCGGGTTATATTTTGACCTGCTTTATCTTGACGACGGCACACACTCGTATTTTTACGATCGCACGACAAAAGACTATCACGACGCCGGAGATTTATTGCTGAAATATCTGCCACGCAAGAATGCCTGAACCAATAGTATACAAGTTATACAGATATGCGAAATTCAACGTTATAAATTCAAAAGAAAGGCAAATCGGAGGCGCGAACGCCATGCGGTATT
>DHAH01000068.1:2811-3050 GCA_002397345.1 Clostridiales bacterium UBA4959 | reverse complement strand
TTATGACCATTCACAGCGCGAAGGGGCTTGAGTTTCCCACTGTGTTCGTGCCCGGTTTTGAGGAGGGTATCTTCCCCGGCATGCAGTCTGTTCTCTACCCCGACGAGCTGGAGGAAGAACGGCGGCTTGCCTATGTCGCTATGACACGCGCGAAAGAAAAGCTGTTTTTACTGCATGTGAAAGAACGGCTCATCTACGGACGCACGCAGTATAACCAGCCCAGCCGGTTTCTCGCCGTA
>DHAH01000068.1:2283-2655 GCA_002397345.1 Clostridiales bacterium UBA4959 | reverse complement strand
GCCCAGCCGGTTTCTCGCCGAGATACCGGAGGAGGTTGTGGAGCGTGAGATAACGCCCAAAGCCGAAAAGCCGGAGGAAACCAAATCCGGTTCGACGGGGCGTCAGCGCAAGAATCAAATGTCCAAGGAGTTTATGAGCAAGTCGTCCCTTGCCGAAGGTGTGGGACGTACAACCGGTTACGACCGGTTCGAGTCGGGTGACGAGGTGGATCACCTCACCTTCGGGCGTGGTACGATTCTCTCGGTGCGGGAAATGGGCGCCGATCTGCTGTATGAGATAGCGTTCGACAGTTGCGGTACGAAAAAGCTGATGGCGACTTACGCTAAGCTGCGCCGTGCTTGAAGGGGGACGGGGATACGCTGGGGGAGGTA
>DHAH01000068.1:0-2139 GCA_002397345.1 Clostridiales bacterium UBA4959 | reverse complement strand
ACCTCCCCCAGACCCCCGCAGTAATGGGCAAATAATATTTTATACAAAGCTAAACCGCTTATCTGGGGGGCACAGATAAGCGGCTTGATTTTTCTATAAACATAGTGCATAGCAGTCCCACGCGCATTTCTTTTTTCCGTAGTTTCTTTTACGCTTTCTATACTCTGCGCGATAGTTCTTCACCGAACGCTTCGTCGCATTCGAGCCGGATCTCGACCAGCCGGTCGTCTATCTCGAACAGGCAGGTGATCGGGCGCTGCGGGAACAGGTTGCGGCGGAAATTAAATATTTGCGCTGTCTTCCCGTATTTTTGTACAGACTCAATACGGTTTTTTTTATTATCGGCGTAAACAGCCCTTAAATTTGCGGTTGACAGGCTGCACACCGTCCTGCGCCTTGTGCCCTGAACGCGGGTCACGGCAAAATCATAACGGCTGCGGTCGGCAGCAGCATCGTCGTTCTGCTCGTCAACGCCCGTGAGCACACCGTCGCCGTAATATGCCGCTCCGTTTGTATAAAGCGGCGCAAGCTCGTACTCAAACGTTGTTAAAATAAAACGCTGTGTCAACTGTATCGCCGCGACGGCGAAGCCTGCCATACAAATCTGGAGCAGTCCGCGCGGCATATACGGAACACCCGACATCAGCAGACAAACCGCGGCGGCAAATATACACAGCCCGGACAATACCGTCGGGGCGTTATTTTCTTTTTGCGGGATATAACGCATATTTATAACCGCGCTCCTTCACCGCGCAAGAACGTAATAAAAGCCATATTTTGTATTGATTTAAAACTTATATTTCTCACAATCATAATGGAACAGCATAAACTAATAACAAATAATCTATATTTCGGTGAGGTAAGGCGATGAGAGCGAAAAATTTATGCCGGACGACAGGGGTAGTGATTATTGCATTCGGCGGCGGTATTTTATTAACATTTTTCCTGCCTGTACATATCTTGATCGTCATCGAATCCGCCGTCGTCGTCGCGGCAGGGGTGCTTATCTTTACTAAACATTAGCGAGAAAAACTATAATAAAGATAAAATGTATAACACCGAGGGCGCCATGCGAATGACACGATAAATTATGCGCATTAACGCATGGCATTTAATTTTACATAGAAAGGTAATGGCGGATTCTATATCCGTCTGTTAAGCCATGAAAATATTCGTTTTTAAATCGCCGAAATTTTTCGCCCCGTTATTGCGCTGGCTGTTTGGGCGCCGCGAAAAAAAATAACGCTTTCGGGTGTCAAGCACCGTCATAACGGTGTTATTTCCACGGATTTTTTCCGCCCAGCTCGGTGTGGAGCTCAAGATAGCTCGCGTGCCGCGACTGCGCTATTTTACCGGCTTCAAGCGCCGCAAGAACAGCGCAGCCCTCTTCTTTTGTATGGGAGCAGTCGGTGTAACGGCATTTGCCTAAATACGGTGCGAATTCGCGGAATTCCAGTTCCAGGTCAGACAGTTCCATGAAATCAAAACGGATGAAGTCGAGCATGCTGAAACCCGGTGTATCGGCGATATAACCGCCGCGCCCGCCTTTTATGTCGTAAAGCGTCACGCTGCGCGTAGTGTGGCGGCCGCGCGCGATTTTACGGCTAAGCTCGCCCACCTCGGGCTGAAATCCGGGGTATATCCGCCCCAGCAGCGTTGATTTGCCCACGCCGGATGCGCCCGCGAACGCGGCGAGCTTATCGGCGGCAGCGGATTCTATAAATTCGCGCAATCGCTCAAGCCCCCGGTCGTCCGCCATCGTTGCCGAGAGCGAAAACGCTTCATAACCCGCAAGCCTGTAGACCGCCGCAAGTGCGTCCGCGGCGTCGGGGGCAAGGTCGCGCTTGGTGATTATTATCACGGGCGCGATATTGTTGTGTTCGGCGATGCAAGTCAACTTGTCGATGTTAAGCGTCTGCGGATCGGGTTTTACAGCCGCGACGGTGATAAAAAGCAGGTCGAGGTTCGCAATAGGCGGGCGGATCAGCTCCGAGCGGCGTTCTTTTACCACAGTGATATGACCGTCGACGATATTGTCCGATGATTGCCCACGCTCGATTTTGTCCGCGTTTTCATCGTACTCAATCGTCACCCTGTCGCCGGCGATGGGCGTGATGCCCTCGTACCGGAACACGCCCC
>DHAH01000012.1:29898-30185 GCA_002397345.1 Clostridiales bacterium UBA4959 | reverse complement strand
GGACGGCAGCCGTTGTGCGGGATGGGTGTTACATCGCGGATCAGGTCGATGTTCAGCCCTGCAGCCTGCAGCGCACGGATCGCCGACTCGCGTCCCGAGCCCGGACCTTTTACATACACTTCAACCAGCTTCATGCCATGCTCAATCGCGGTTTTCGCGGCGGCTTCGGCAGCCATCTGAGCGGCGAAGGGCGTGGATTTTTTCGAGCCTTTATAGCCCAGTCCGCCTGAGGTCGCCCACGAAACGGCGTTGCCGTGCATGTCGGTGATGGTGACGATGGTGTTGTT
>DHAH01000012.1:24732-29803 GCA_002397345.1 Clostridiales bacterium UBA4959 | reverse complement strand
GTGATGGTGACGATGGTGTTGTTGAAGGTCGCGCGGATATGCGCTTGACCGCGTTCTATATTTTTACGTTCACGGCGCTTCTTGGTTACTTTCTTAGCAGAAGCAGTATTTGTTGCCATTTATCTGTCTTCGGACTAATTGCGAAAGCAATTCGTCCATCCCCCTTTTTATTTCTTCTTGTTGGCGATGGTCTTGGCGGGACCTTTACGGGTTCTGGCGTTGGTTTTAGTCCGCTGGCCGCGCACCGGCAATCCCTTGCGGTGACGGGCGCCGCGGTAGCAGTTTATCTCGACCAGACGCTTGATGTCGAGCGCGATGTCGCGGCGCAGATCGCCTTCGACATGATAATTACTTTCGATTTCGTCACGAAGTTTTGCGATCTCATCTTCGGTCAGATCTTTGGCGCGGGTGTCGGGGTTGATGCCTGTAACCGCGAGGATCTTGCTTGCCGATGTTTTACCTATACCATAGATATAAGTGAGCGCGGATTCAACGCGCTTCTGGTTAGGAAGATCGACACCTGAAATTCGAGCCATGTTGTTTTATTCCTCCTATCCTTATCCTTGTCTTTGTTTATGCTTAGGATTTTCGCAGATAACCATCACCACTCCGTGGCGGCGAATTATCTTGCATTTCTCGCATATTTTCTTGACGGAAGGTTTAACTTTCATTTTGTTGTTTATTCACCTTTCCATTTAAAATTACGTTTATTTTCCGCGCCACGTTATCCGCCCTTTGGTCAGGTCATAGACCGAAACCTCGACGGTGACGCGGTCGCCGGGCAGGATCCAGATATAATTCATCCGGAGCTTACCCGATATATGCGCGGTTATAATGTGCCCGTTTGGCAGTTTCACTTTAAAAGTCGCGTTTGGCAGACTTTCCACCACAACGCCTTCGAACTCGATTACATCATCTTTTGGCAGAACAATCACTCTCCTCGTGAGGTCTGTTTTGTTTTGAAAAACAGACTCTGTCTTTTATGATACCCTCAACCGAAGCGCAGAACTGCTTAATAGCGGCGTCTGACTTGCGGTTGGTGAGCGTCCCATAGCCGGCGTATTCGCCTCCTGCGTATAAGACGTGTTTTAACTTCTTTTTCTTCGGTTTTTCAACTTTACGCAGTTTACCGTCGACAATCAGGACGCAGCCGGGTTCACATACGCCAGTAACAATGAATACCCTGCCGCTGTCGCGCCCGCGCTTCGAATAAACGAAGCTCCCGGGCGCTATTGCGTGCTGTCCGTCATCCCGCATTCTAATATTTGCCGTCATAGGGCTCCATATCATCGCCCTCCCGGGTGAGGATTACAACCCCTTCTTCTGTAATGGCGACTGAATGTTCGTAATGCGCGGTGAGCGCATGGTCGACAGTGAGCACAGTCCAGTTATTGCCGGCTTCATAAACCTCGTAACCTCCTGCGCTTACCATCGGTTCTATGGCGATAGTCTGACCGGCTGACAGCCGCGGTCCGCGCCCGGGAGTACCGTAATTGGGCACATCGGGGGGCTCGTGAAGCTCGCGCCCCACGCCATGCCCCACATATCTGCGGATTGTACTGAAACCGAACGTACGTATATACGCATCGATTGCAGAGCCGATGTCGCCAATCCGGTTGCCGGGTTTAGCGTTGCACAGTCCTTTATAAAAGCTCGCGCGCGTGACTTCGATCAGCTTTTCCGCCGCATCAGAAATTTTGCCGACCCCGAAAGTGGCGGCGCTGTCGCCGTGGTAACCCCGGAAAAACGCGCCAACGTCGATTTTGACAATGTCGCCCTCACACAGCTTGCGCTCCTCCGACGGTATACCGTGAATCACTTCATCGTTGATAGAGATGCAGGCACTGCCGGGGAATCCCGAATATCCCAAAAATGACGGCGTTGCGCCGCATTTTTCGATATGCGAACGGATTACATTATCCAAATGTTTGGTCGTGACGCCTTCACGCACCGCTTCACCGGCTAAGATAAGCGCTTCCGCGGTTATCCTGCCGGCAGCCCTCATTGCCTTGAGTTGAGCCGAATTTTTAAGTTGTACCATAATTTTCTATCAGCATTGTTCTGCCGAAACAGTTGTATCCCCGGAGCCGTTGCACTCCGGAAAGAATTCCGCGAGCGCCGCGAATACAAGTTTAGTTGTATCCGCCAGCTCCACCTGACCGCGAACAAGCTTCAGCTTGCCGCAGCCGGCATAATATTCCTTCAGCGGCTCGGTCTGCTCGTGATACACGCGTAGCCTGTCGAGCACCACCTCTGGAATATCGTCGCGGCGTACCGTGAGTTTGCCTCCGCACTTGTCGCAGGTAACTCCGTCTCCGCTGGGATTATATTCGATGTGATATGTCGCGCCGCATTTTTCACAGACGCGTCTGCCGGACATACGTTCAACGATCTCGTCGTCGGGTACCTCTATGCTGATCACAGCGTCCAGTTTGATACCCATACCGTCCAGTGCTGCGGACTGCGGCACTGTGCGGGGAAAACCATCAAGGATATATCCGCCCTTTTGGCAGTCCTCACGTTCCAGACGCTCGCGGATTATGCCTATCACCACATCGTCGGGCACAAGCGCGCCCTTTTCGGTGAAAGCTTTTGCCGCCAAACCCATCTCGGTGCCGTTTTTGATAGCCTCACGGATGATGGCGCCTGTAGAAATTGTGGGTATGCCCCAGCGCTCGCTGACTATCTCAGCCTGGGTGCCTTTACCGGCGCCCGGAGCGCCTAAAAATATAATTTTCATGGTGCGGTCACTCATCTTATTCAAGGAAGCCCTTGTAATGACGCAGCGTCATCTGAGCCTGTATTTCACGCGCTGTCTCAAGAGCCACACCAACGACGATCAGCAGCGACGAACCGCCGAATGCTATCCCGCCGAGCGCAAAGTTTGAGGCAAGATTGACAATGAGCGGAGCTACCGCGATTATGCCAAGGAAGATCGCGCCGAGAAGAGTAATACGGTTAAGGATTTTGGTTATATAGTCCGCGGTGGGCTTGCCGGGACGAATACCGGGTATAAAACCGCCGTTGGACTTAAGATTGTTTGCTATCTCGACCGGATTGAACGAGATGGAGGTATAGAAGAACGAGAATAATATTATAAGCACGAAGAACATCAGCGCGTAGAACCACGACTTATAAGAAAGGAAGTTTAAGAGATTAAACCAGAATGTGCCTTCCTTAGGAGCGGGGAAAAGGATCGCTATTGTCGACGGCAGCGCAACAATCGAGTTTGCAAATATTATCGGCATAACGCCCGACATGTTGAGCTTGATGGGCAGGTTAGAGCTCTGCCCCCCGTACATTTTGCGTCCGACCACGCGCTTGGCGTACTGTACAGGCAAGCGGCGTTCGCTGTTGGTGATGAAAACCACAAACGTAACGATAGCAAGCGAGCCTATTAACGTGAGAATGGCGAGTATAATACCTATAACGCCCGAAGACGCGATACGCAGGGTACCCTGCAGCATTGAAAGACCGCCCGAAACGATGTTAGCGAACAATATCAGCGAGATACCGTTGCCAATGCCGTTTTCGTTGATCTTTTCACCCATCCACATGATCAGCGCGGAACCGGCTGAATAACACGCGATGATTACGACAGCGCCGAAAAGAGTTCTGCCTTCCGCGGTTAAAACACCGGCGTTACGCATGTACATGTAATAACCGTAGGAGGTGATAAGACCGAGCGCAACGGTTACATAACGGGTGATCTGCGTGATCTTCTTCCTGCCTTCCTCGCCCGATTTCTGCATCTTTTCCAGCGCGGGTATCGCGATGGTTAATAACTGCATTATAATGGACGAGTTAATATACGGGGTGATGGACAGCGCGAAGAGCGTCGCTTTGGAGAACGCCTGCCCAGACAGGATATTGAAATACTGGAATATCGATCCTTGTGCCTGGTTCAAATAGAAATTGAGCATATCCGAGCTTATGAACGGCACCGGAATAACCGCGCCGAGGCGGTATAAGATGATGATCATTATGACGAACAGCATCTTTTTCCGCAGTTCGGGCATCTTCCAGGCATCAGCAAACGTTTTAAACAATCAGATCACCTCGCAGGCTCCGCCCGCCGCTTCGATCTTCTCCTTGGCGGACGCCGAGAAAACCTTGGCACGAACTGTTATCTTCTTGCCTATCTCACCGTTACCCAGAATTTTCAGTCCATCTTTGGACTTTCCGATCATGCCGCATTCAAGCAGCTTGTCGTAATCGACAACGGCGCCGTTTTCAAAACTGTCGAGCGCTGCGATGTTTATAATAGAATATTCTTTTGCGAAATTATTATTGAAGCCTCTCTTGGGGAGTCTGCGGTAGAGCGGGAGCTGACCGCCTTCAAAACCGGGGCGCACACCGCCGCCGGAACGGGCGTTCTGACCCTTGTGACCCTTGCCTGCGGTTTTACCGTTGCCCGAGCCTGTACCCCTACCCTTGCGCCACGCTTTAGCAGTGGAACCGGGTGCGGGTGAAAGTTCATGGAGTTTCATTTTATTTCCTCCTTTGCCTTACTGGTTATCCGGGGTATTCTCCACAGATACGAGATGGGAGATCTTTTTAATTTTCCCCCTGACGCTGGCGTCATCGTTCTGTATTGTAAAATCCCCGATTTTGCGCAGCCCGAGCGCCTGCGCGTTTGCCTTCTGATTCGGAATTGCCCTGATAAGGCTCCTTACCAGTTTTATTTTAATCTTACCCATTTTATGTCATGCCGCCTTTCTCATTCCGTCGGAGCGGAGTCGGACGACTTGCCACGCACCGAGCTGGTGGAGATTCCCCTCATTTTGGCGACTTCATCGGCGGTACGCAGCGAGCGCAGTCCTTCGATTGTCGCTTTAACGACGTTGACGGGGTTCGAGGAACGCAGGCACTTCGCCCTGATGTTGCGGATGCCCGCCACCTCGAGGATTTTTCTCGCCGTACCGCCGGCGATAACGCCTGTACCCTCCGAAGCCGGCTTGAGCAGCATTTTGCCCGCGCCGTATTGACCTATGACCTCATGAGGAATGGTGCTGCCTTTCAGCGCCACTTTGAACAAATTCTTCTTGGCGTCCTCGATGCCCTTGCGGAT
>DHAH01000012.1:24330-24575 GCA_002397345.1 Clostridiales bacterium UBA4959 | reverse complement strand
GCGTCCTCGATGCCCTTGCGGATAGCGTCCGGGACTTCGTTGGCTTTACCAAGACCGTAACCGACGTGACCGTTGCCATCGCCGACTACCATTATGGCGGCAAACCGTTTTACACGACCGCCCTTGACGGTTTTCGAAACGCTGTTGATCGATACAAGTTTTTCCTGCAGATCAAGCGTCGATGCGTCTATTCTCTCTGTCATTGGAGAATCCTTTCAAATATATATGAGTTTTTAAGGGGTATG
>DHAH01000012.1:20008-24132 GCA_002397345.1 Clostridiales bacterium UBA4959 | reverse complement strand
TAAAAAGTTTTTGCGGAGCTTTTGAAACCTAAATAAAATTAGGATGAAAAGCGACTGTATCCTCGTTTCCCCGTTCCCTCAAGTCTTTTAAAACTTAAGTCCGCCTTCGCGTGCGCCTTCTGCGAGTTCTGCAACACGTCCGTGGTAGAGATAACCGCCGCGGTCAAAAACTACTACGTCGATTCCCGCGTCAAGCGCTTTTTTGGCGACCATGCGTCCGACTTCGCGCGCGGCGGTCTTGTTGCTGCCGCTCTCGCTGTAATTTTTACCGTAGGTGGAGGCTTCGACCAGCGTCACGCCCTTGACATCGTCAATAATCTGTGCCTGGATGTTCTTGCCTGAACGGTAAACACAAAGACGCGGACGCTCTGCGGTTCCGGATATTTTTGCTCTGACCCGGATATGTCTGACTTTACGCCGGACATTTGAATCCTTTTTAGAAACCATTTTATTCCGCTCCTTTCATTACTTGCCGGCTTTACCGGTCTTACGGCGGATACGCTCACCTGCGTATTTAACGCCCTTGCCGAGATACGGCTCCGGCGGACGCTTTTTGCGTATCTGCGCCGCGATTTCGCCCACAAGCTGCTTGTCGATGCCCTTGACAATGATAGCGTTCGCGTTGGGGACTTCGAAGGTTATACCGTTTTCCTCGTTGAATACAACCGGATGGGAATAACCCAGTGACAGGGTCAGCGTTTTACCGGTTTTAGCAGCACGGTAGCCAACGCCGACAATCTCAAGCTGCTTAGTATAACCTTTTGTCACGCCCAGCACCATGTTATTGAGCAGCGTGCGGGTCAGACCGTGCAGCGAGTTAAATTCTTTTTCCTGGGAAGGGCTGATGACCTTAACAGTCTCGCCTTCCTTTTCTATTTTCATCGCTCCGGAAAGTTTTTGGTTCAGTGTACCGAGCGGACCTTTTACGGTAATATTGTTACCGCTCTCGATTTTTACATCGACACCGGCAGGGATTGTAATTATTTCATTTCCTATTCTGGACATTTTTATATACCTCCCGCTTACCAAACGAAGGCGAGCACTTCGCCGCCCACGTTTTCACGGCGAGCGCGGGTGTCGGTCATGATACCCTTAGAGGTGGACACTATAGCGATGCCCAGCCCGTTCATCACGCGGGGAATATCGGCGCAGTTTGCGTAGATACGCAAACCGGGTTTTGAAACCCTGCGCAGTCCCTGGATGATTTTTTGCTTGCCCATATATTTCAGTGTTATGCGTATAAGACCCTGCTTGCCGTCCTCGATGAGCGTATACCCTTTAACGTAGCCTTCGGCGACGAGGATATCGGCAATCGCCTTTTTTATATTTGACGCGGGGATATCAACCGTTTCATGCTTTGCGTTGTTAGCATTTCTGATACGGCTCAGCATATCCGCGATTACGTCTGACATTTGCATTGTTATTCCTCCTTCTGTGCGGCGGATTTTAACCCGGTAATTTTAATTACCGTTTTATTTTCCGCTCACCACGACGCCTTTCTTACGCCCGGTATCTCGCCCTTGTAAGCAAGGTTGCGGAAACAGATACGGCATATTCCGAATTTACGAAGATAAGCGTGCGGACGTCCGCATAATTTGCAGCGGTTATATTCGCGCGTGGAAAACTTCTGGGGGCGCTGCTGCTTTAAAATCATGGATTTTTTAGCCACTTTATTTATCCTCCTTATTTGGCGAAGGGTGCGCCCATAAGGGTCAGCAGCTCTCTTGCCTCTTCGTCGGTGCGAGCCGTGGTGACAAACGCAATATCCATGCCGCGGATCTTTTCGACCTTGTCATATTCGATTTCGGGGAATATCAACTGCTCTTTTAAACCGAGCGAGTAATTGCCCCTGCCATCGAAGCCATTGGGATTGATACCTTTAAAGTCACGGACTCTGGGCAGCGCGAAGTTCAACAGCCTGTCGATAAATTCGTACATGCGGTCGCCGCGCAGCGTCACTTTTACGCCGATCTTCATGCCCTGGCGAACCTTAAAGTTCGCGACCGACTTCTTTGCGATGGTCGGCACCGCCTTCTGACCGGTAATCTTAGTCATCTCCGCGATAACGTTATCGATAGCCTTGGCGTTTTCTTTCGCGTCGCCGGCGCCTACGTTGAGCACAATTTTGTCAAACTTCGGTACCTGCATCACGCTTTTGTATGCGAACTTCTTCATAAGCGCGGGAGCGACTTCGTTTTTATAATAATCTTTCATTCTCGGCATTTTTGTCGTCCTCCGCTCACAGCTCCGCGCCGCATTTGGCGCAGATCTTGATTTTATTATTTTTGGAATCGACACCGGACTTTACACGGACGCCACGGCCGCACTTGGAGCAGTAATGCATAACTTTATCCGCATACATAGCCCCTTCGACCTTGAGTATCCCGCCGGATTCGCCCTGCTTGCGGGGCTTGACATGGCGGCTCACGATGTTGGCGCCCTGAACAATCACCTTGCGCTCGTCGGGGGAAACATCCATAACCTTGCCGCGTTTGCCTTTATCATCACCGGAAATGACGATAATGTCGTCATTCCGTTTTACGTGTATTTTATTGCTCATGTTCTATTGCCTCCCGACTCAAAGTACTTCGGGAGCCAGCGAGAGAATCTTGAGATAATTTTTCTCGCGGAGTTCTCTTGCCACCGGCCCAAAAATACGTGTGCCGCTCGGGTTCTTATCTTCTTTTATTATGACCGCGGCGTTCTCGTCGAATTTTATATACGATCCGTCCGCGCGTTTTACGCCTTTTCTGCTGCGTACTATCACCGCTCTGACGACCTCGCCTTTTTTAACCTGACCGCCGGGAACAGCTTTCTTAACGGTTGCGACGACGACATCGCCGATGTTGGCGTAGCGTCTGCCCGTACCGCCGAGCACGCGGATGCACATGAGTTCCTTGGCGCCGGTATTATCCGCCACCTTCATGTATGACTGTTGCTGTATCATGTGGTCCTCCTCTTCTTATTTTGCCTTCTCGACGATGGCTACAAGGCGCCATCTCTTTGTTTTGGAAAGTGGTCTGGTCTCCATCACGCTGACTGTGTCTCCGATACCGCACTCGTTATTTTCATCGTGTACGTGGAGTTTCATGGTGCGTCTGACGATCTTACCATACTTATTATGCTTGACATGGTCGGAGATCGCGACAACAGCGGTCTTATCCATTTTATTGCTGACGACCTTTCCTACGCGTGTCTTGCGGAACGCGCGCTCGTTTGCCGCCGCGGTTACATTATTGTTTTCCATTATCGTTTTTTACCTCCCGTCAAGCGTTCTTCTTCTCGCGAAGGATTGTCATGACGCGGGCGATGTCCCTTTTTGTGTCCTCTATCTTATGGGGATTATCAAGCTGGTTGATCGCAAGCTGGAAGCGGAGGTTAAGCAGCTCGGATTTGAGCTCCTTGATCTTGCCGGCGAGTTCGTCGGCGTTCATTTCGCGAATTTCTTTTACCTTCACGGCTTATTCCTCCTCTACACTTGCTGCCGGGCTTTTTTGTGAAGCAGCATTACCCGTTGTTTCCCTCTTAACAAACTTACACTTTATCGGAAGTTTGTGCGAAGCGAGACGCATTGCTTCTTTGGCATTTTCTTCGGATATGCCGCCCATCTCGAACATGACCCTGCCCGGTTTTACGACTGCGACCCAATATTCGGGCGAGCCTTTACCGGAACCCATTCGGGTTTCAGCGGGCTTTTCGGTTACCGGCTTATCAGGGAATATCTTTATCCACACCTGACCGCCACGCTTTATATAACGCGTCATCGCGATACGGGCTGCTTCGATCTGGTTGCTTGTGATCCAAGCCGGTTCAAGCGCCATCAGGCCGAAATCACCGTTGGATACTGTGTTTCCGCGCATCGCTTTGCCCTTCATGCGGCCGCGCTGTACGCGTCTGTATTTAGATCTTTTCGGCATTAACATTTATTCGTCGCCCCCCTGTTTTGTTTCTGCCTGCGTCTCAGGAGCCGGAGCAGGCTTCTTTTCCGCTATCTGGCTGCGGTTGCTGTAATTCGCCGCCGGAGCCGGACCGCGTCCGCCGCCATTGCGATTGCCGCCGTACGAGCCGCCCTGTCCGCTGCGATTACCGCCGCCGAACGATGAGCCGCCCTGTCCGCCGCGATT
>DHAH01000012.1:15602-19810 GCA_002397345.1 Clostridiales bacterium UBA4959 | reverse complement strand
CCGCGATTGCCGCCGCCGTAGGATGAACCGCCCTGTCCGCCGCGATTACCGCCGCCGTAGGATGAGCCGCCCTGATAACCGCCGCGACCACCACGATTGTCGCCGCCGCGATTGTCGCGTCCGCCGCGATTATCGCGATTGTCGCGCCTGTCGCGGTTGCCCGTTTTAGGCTGCTGGGGCATCGACTCCACGAAGCGGCGCTTTTTGCCTGTGTCCTGGAGCACTTCGCCCTTATAAATCCATACTTTTACGCCGATTTTACCGGAGACTGTATTGGCCTCCCAAAAACCGTATTCGATGTCGGCGCGCAGTGTCTGAAGCGGGATTGTACCCTCGTGATAATGCTCGGTGCGCGCGATTTCAGCGCCGTTAAGACGGCCGCCGACCGCTACTTTTATGCCTTTTGCGCCCATACGCATTGTTCTCTGTATCGCCTGCTTCATCGCGCGGCGGAAGGCTATACGGCGCTCAAGCTGACCCGCTATACCTTCGGCGACAAGCTGCGCGTTGAGGTCGGGGGTCTTTATCTCGAATACGTTGACCGATACCGGCTTGCCGACCATGCCCTCGAGCGTGACCTTCAGCTTGTCGATCTCCGCGCCGCCGCGTCCGATAACCATACCGGGTTTCGCGCAGTGGATGAACACGCGCACGCGCTGCGGGTCGCGTTCTATTTCGATTTTCGGAACGCCCGCGTCCTGCAATAAATTTTTCAGGTATTTTCTTATTTTAAAATCGGAAACGAGGGTGTCGCCGAAATTAGCGTCCTTTTCGAACCATCTGGAGTCCCAGTCTCTGATAACGCCGACCCGTAAGCCGTGCGGATTAACTTTATGACCCATTTTTTGCGCTCCTCCTCCTTATTCCTTCTCAGCGACCACGAGCGTCACATGGCTGGTACGCTTCAAAATGCGGGCGCCGCTGCCCTTTGCCCTGGGCATCATACGTTTGAGTGTGGGACCGGGGCAAACGAAGCACTCCGATACAAAGAGTCTGTCTTTGTTCATGCTGAAATTATTCTCCGCATTGGCCATAGCACTGCCCAGCAGCTTGATCAGGTATTCCGAAGCGCTTTTTGGGGTGTGTTTGAGAATTGACATCGCCTCGCCGGCATCTTTATTCCTTATCAGGTCGAGGACGATCTTCACCTTGCGGGGAGATATACGCGCATATTTTAGATATGCCGCTGCTTTCATTATTTTTTTACCTCCTGCCGATCACTTATTGGGTGTTGGACGTCTTCGAGCCCGAATGTCCGCGGAATAAGCGGGTCGGGGCGAATTCGCCGAGCTTGTGGCCCACCATATCTTCGGTAACATATACCGGCACATGTTTGCGTCCGTCGTGGACGGCTATTGTATGCCCAACGAATTCCGGGAATATCGTAGAGGCTCTCGACCACGTTTTTAAAACCTTTTTTTCGTTCTTGGCGTTCATCGACTCAATGCGGCTGAATAGCTTGGCTTCGACGAACGGTCCTTTTTTAAGACTTCTGCTCATATTACGTTAAGCCTCCCTTATTTGCCGTTTCTGCGTTTAATGATGAACTTGTTGGTACGCGCCTTCTTGTCGCGCGTCTTATAGCCCAAAGCGGGCTTGCCCCACGGAGTGACCGGGCCCGGCATACCGACAGGCGATTTGCCTTCGCCGCCGCCGTGCGGGTGGTCGCAGGGGTTCATCACCGAGCCGCGTACCGTCGGACGGATGCCGCGGTGGCGGGTCTTACCGGCTTTACCGATCTTGACTATGTCATGCTCGATATTGCCGACCTGACCGATCGTCGCGCAGCAGTCCAGCCGTATCAGGCGCATTTCGCCCGAGGGCAGACGAACCTGACCCATGCCGTTTTCTTTCGCCAGCAGCTGCGCCATAGCGCCGGCTGCGCGCACCATCTGCCCGCCCTTGCCGGGATAAAGCTCGATGTTGTGGATAAAGGTACCGACGGGAATATTCGCTATCGGCAGGCTGTTACCCGGCTTTATATCGGAGGACGGACCGGAGGTGATCACGGTGCCGTCGGTCAGACCTGCCGGAGCGATGATATATTTCTTATCGCCGTTTTCATATTGAACCAGCGCTATATAAGAGGTGCGGTTGGGATCGTATTCAACGCCGATCACGGTAGCCGTCTGATCGGTGACATCGCGTTTAAAGTCGACGATACGATATTTCTTGCGGTTTCCGCCGCCGCGGTGACGGACGGTGATTCTGCCGTAGCTGTTGCGTCCGGCGCTCTTTTTCTTAACCGCCATCAGGCTTTTTTCGGGTGTAAACTTTGTAATCTCGTCAAAGGACGGGACTACCATGTGACGTCTGCCCGGTGTGGTGGGCTTATATTTAATTGCTGCCATTTTCGTCCCTCCTTATCTCATACCTTCGAAGAATTCGATGGTTTTCGAGTCCTCGGTCAGCGTCACTATGGCTTTTTTCCATTCGGATGTATAGCCGGCGACGTATCTGACCCTTTTGGGCTTGCGTTTCATTATCATCGTGTTAACGTCCTTGACCTTCACGCCGAACTGTTTTTCAACGGCGTTTGCGATCTCGGGCTTGTTTGCGTCCGTATGCACGCGGAACACATACCTTTTTGATTCCGACATGTCCATGCTCGCCTCGGTGATAACCGGGCTGAGCAGTATATCCTGCGGCAGTTTCATTATGCGTACACCTCCTCGATTTTACGGGCGGCGGCTTCGGTGGCTACGAACTTGTCGCAGCCCAGGATGTCGTATGTGTTAATAGTGCCCGGCAGCGCCACCTTGACGCCCTCGATGTTGCGCAGGCTCGCCGCGACTTTTTCGTCGCACTCCGCAAGCACGACCAGCGTTTTTCTATCCGCGCCGACAGCTTGCAGCATTTGCGCCATAACCTTGGTTTTATATTCGTCGTTCTTGATGGCGTTTATGACGATCATCTCTCCGTCCGCGACCTTGGACGAAAGCGCGCTCTTCAGCGCCAGACGCTTCACTTTTTTATTCAGTGTCACGCGGTAATCTCTCGGCTTGGGACCGAGCGCCACGCCACCGTGTGTCCACTGCGGTGAACGGGTCGAGCCTTGTCTGGCTCTGCCCGTGCCTTTTTGTCTCCAGGGCTTTCTGCCGCCGCCCGAAACCTCGGTGCGGGTCAGCGTGGAATGGGTGCCCTGACGCTGGTTCATCAGGTGCGCCCTGACCGCGGTGTGAAGCACCGCCGCGTTGGGCGTGATGCCGAATACGCCGTCTGACAGCGCAATGTTTCCGACCTCTTTACCCGCCATATCCAAAACTTTCAAATTTGGCATCGTTATAATCCTCCTTCTCGCTTTATGCCTTGACCGTGTCGCGGATGAACACTATCCCGCCGCGCGAGCCGGGGACGGCGCCCCGCACCGCGATGAGACCTCTCTCCGCGTCGATCTTGACTACCGAGAGGTTTAAAACGGTGACACGTTCGTTGCCGTAATGTCCCGCCATTTTCTTATTCTTAAAAACCCGCGACGGGCTGGAGTTTGCGCCCATCGAACCGACCTGACGGTGTACGGGACCGGTGCCGTGAGTCATTCTGAGGTGATGGTGGTTCCACCTTTTAATAACACCTGTAAATCCGTGTCCCTTGGTTATCCCGGTAATGTCGACCTTTTCACCGGCGGCAAAAAGCTCTGCGGTGACGGTATCGCCTGTTTTATATCCGGAAATGTCCTCGAGCCTGAATTCTTTAAGGTGCTTTTTGGGGGAAGCCCCGATCTTCTTGAAATGTCCCGCTTCGGGTTTGGAAAGCTTTTTCTCCGCTATGTCGGAAAATCCGAGCTGGATAGCGTTATAGCCGTCTGTTTCGACTGTCTTTTTCTGTGCCACCACACACGGTCCCGCTTCGATAAGCGTAACCGGGATGGCGTTGCCCTTCTCGTCGAAAATCTGGGTCATACCGATTTTCTTGCCGATAATGCCTTTTTTCATAAGTGCTTTCTGTTTTCCTTTCGTTTCAGTTATTGGTCGGACTGCATACATCTTTGTACAACAATGATGATACATCATCCGACATGACGTAAAACCGCGGACAAAACTTTATTTTGTCCGTTTTGCCGTGCAGCGTCAGAGCTTCAGCTCTATCTCAACACCGGCGGGGAGTTCGATGCCCATCAGCGCGTCGACGGTTTTCTGCGACGGCTTTATGATGTCAATGAGCCTCTTGTGGGTACGGAACTCGAACTGCTCGCGGCTGTCCTTGTA
>DHAH01000012.1:15040-15451 GCA_002397345.1 Clostridiales bacterium UBA4959 | reverse complement strand
TTGTGGACGGCGCGCAGGATCGTTATGATCTCCTTTTCGGTCGGGAGCGGGATGGGACCGGACACCGCCGAGCCGTTACGCTTCGCGGTATCGACGATCTTCTCGCACGCCTGATCGATCAGAACGTGGTCATAGCTCTTGAGTCTGACTCGCAGAGTTTCTTTGATTGCCAACTTGGTGTGCCTCCTTAAATTATATAATGTAACTTTCGGGGCGGAACGTTCGGGAGTCGGAATTGACTCTACACTCTGCCGGGTGTTTCTTTAACTTACATTAAAAATAACGCCGCATCTCTCGATGCTGACGTTTGTCCCGTCAAAATGAAACCAACGTTCCTGTCGCCCGTTTTCGCGCTTCAGGCTGCCCCGTGCGTCCTACCTCGCGCTACTCGGACATACTCGGCGGAAATTC
>DHAH01000012.1:0-14863 GCA_002397345.1 Clostridiales bacterium UBA4959 | reverse complement strand
ATCGCATATCAAGCCTTTCTATTATAATAGCACAGCCCTGCGATTGCAAGAGTTTTTTCACAGTTTTATGCCGTTTTCGCGAGAATTTACAGTTTGGTAATACATTTAACCTGTCCGTGTCTTTATACTTAAATCCGATTATAACCTCGGTAAAAATCCGCGCCAAAAGCTCGAATATATGGGTTTTGACACGGATTTTTTTCATTAGCTATAAAATTTTAATATTATAAGGCATGTGCCCGATATACGCCCCGTAAAGCAGCGGTTTCGCAGCGATCGGTAACGCCCCTATTTGTCCCATTCCTTTTCTAAATCCGTTATCATGCCGACGCGGACCGCGTGGCGCCCGCCTTCGAAATCGGCGCCCAGAAACGCGTTTACGATATCGAACGCCAGCCCGCGCCCGACGACGAGCGCGCCCAGGCACAGCACGTTAGCGTCGTTATGCATACGCGTGAACCGCGCGCTGTAGGTGTCGCCGCACAGCGCCGCGCGGATGCCGCGATGCTTGTTTGCCGCGATGCTCATGCCGATGCCCGTGCTGCACATGAGTATGCCCAGTCTGCACTCGCCGGACGTTATCGCGCCGCAAACCGCGCCCGCATAATCGGGATAATTCACCGATTCGGGTCCATATGTCCCGTAATCGATATATTCGACGCCGCTCTTTTCAAGGAACGCGCGCAGCTGCTCTTTCAGCTCATACGCGCCGTGGTCACAGCCGAGCGCTACGGGTTTTTGCTTTTCAATATTATTTTCCATCGTATTATATATGCACCCCTGTATGGATTTTTATGTATCGTCCGATCGCTGTCCCTCGCTCGTATCGGGTGTGCCGGATTCCGGCTTTTTGCCCGGCTCGGTCGCGATTTTTATGTCGGCGGGCAATGTGTTCTCATCTATATGCTCCGTCGGATTCTGCGGCTTGAGCGTGAAGGTAATATCATCGAACACCTTCTCGCCTTTTGTATCAAGCGTATATTCGCGGTATAAAACCAGCCTGCCGTTTTTTTCGTTTATACCGACCGATATGCCCTTTATATAGGTTTTGATAAAATCCAGCGGTACATACAGCGCGTCGCCTTCGCTGTACGACGGCACATACATACGCATCATGCTGCCGTTAACCGTCACAGAACCTGTCCCAACCTCGAATATAACTTCTTCGCCGCCTTTATATTTGGTAAGAAACCGCAATGTATTCACATCGCCGGTAGTGACGAACCCGAAATAGTCGGCAAGCTCAGAAAAATTAAGATATAACTGACCGCTTCTCACACGACTGCGGTAGGGGAGCGTTTCAACTTTATATATGGCGTCTTTTTTATTATCGCCGAGCTGATAAACAACATCCTCGCCCGCCTTTCGGTTCGGGGCGCGGAGACCGAGCACGAATAAGCCCGACGATACGGCGAAAATCAGCACATATACGACCACAAGCGTCAAAAGTCGGGTGAAAAACAGCATTATCGCTGAAATGCGGCGCTGTTTTATATAAAAACGTTGTATTCCGCTGCGGCGGCGTATGTATTCGAGCTGCTCGGGCGTTTTGCCCCGCCGCTGTGTTATATTTTTACGGCGCTCCGCGGTATTTTGTATGTGAAGCTGCCCTTGATTTTTCACGCGTTTCCGAGCGGATTTCTGCGGCGGACGGCGCTGAGCATTTTTATTATTCGGCTGCGGCGGACGTTTTTGATTCGTTTTCGACGTTGCCGCGCCGCTGTTTCGCTGTATAGGGCGATTGCCCGACCGCGGTGTCTGAGCGTTTGTCCGGCGTACTCCGGACGGTGCCGGCGTCCCCGTTTGACCGCGCGGCTGCCTACCCGGAGGCTGCTGTTTACCGGGCGGTTTCATTCCGGGAGAGATCGCGGGCAGCCTCGGCACGGGCGCGCCGGTCTGTATATGCCGCCCCCCCGGCATTCCGGCTGACGCGGGTCTGTGACCCGCCTGACTTGCAGCCGCCGGCGGGAGTACAGCGGCACCGCCGCGCGCACCGTTCGGCGAGCGCGGATTTCGATTATTTTGTTTTCCGCGCTTATCGTTCATGGCTTTTGCCTGTTTTTAAGTATTTTATGTTATACTTAAATTCGATTATAAATCCGGTAAAAATCCGCGTCAAAAGCTTAAATATATGGGTTTTGAAGCGGATTTTTTCATTAGCTATCGAATTTTAGTATTATATACAACTAACGGCGCGCCGGGGGCGTCCCACCCTGCGGCAAATAGTATTCCGCGTTACCGCGCAGCTTGCGCCCCTCTGTCAGTTGACGTCCCGTCCAGCCTATGATGCCGTCCGAGCAGCGTTTCAGCTCGTCATGCAGCTTCACGCGCAGCTCTTTGACCCTCCCGGCATATGCGTCGTCGTTTATACGGTTGCACAGCTCGCCCGGATCGCGGTCAAGGTCGTACAGCTCGTCTATATCGGTTAGATTCCACACGTATTTCAGCCTACCGTCGGTTATCATGCGCTCGCAGAACAGACCGAACTGCTGACCGTTGTAGGTCGAAACCGCAAACTCTCCTCCCGTGTCACGCCCGGAGATCAGCGCGTCTGACAAATCCGCGCCATGAAAGGCGTCGACGGGGCAATCGATTCCGAGCAGTCCCAGCAGCGTCGGGCCGAGGTCAAGACAGCCGTGCGTAAATCCGCTGTTTCGGCGGGGAATAATATGTCCGTCCCACTCGATGGCAAGCGGCACGCGGCAAATATCGTCGTACATGTTATAATGCTTGTCGATCAGCCGGTGCGATCCGCACATGTCTCCGTGGTCGGAGGTGTATATTATAACGGTATTTTCGCGCTCACCAAGCCGGTCAAGCTCCGCTGTCACGCGTCCCACAGCATCGTCGCACTGCGATATGATTCCGTAGTAAAGCGCGACAGTCTTTCGCCATTCATCCCAGCCGCGATCCTCCAGCCCCCAGTTGTAAAGCTGCTGCTTTCTTATATAGGGCTTGCCCTCGAAATTCTCGTTAAACCCAGCCCAAACCGGCACTGTTTCCGGGTCGTACATCGTGTCAAAAGGCGCGGACGGGCGGCAGGGCAGGTGCGGTTCGGGGCAGTCGAGGTGCAGATACCACGGCTTGCCCGTATCGTGCAGCCTGCGCAGCTCATCCACGGCGCGTCGCGCTGTTATGTGCGTGTTGTTATATTCAAGCGGCGCGGGGTCGCTCTCTCCGAAAAATCCGTTTGTAAAGTTTACTCCTGTGATATTCGCCTCGTGCTCGGCCGCAAGCTCCGCGCGGCTGATGTGGCGCTCGAACCCGTAGTCGGACGGCGTGCAGCCGCTCAGCTCCCACAGCCCGACGAGCGAGGTTGCATAACCCGCGTCGCGGATCGCGTTTGTCCAGCGGAAACCCTCCAGTCGGGAATGAAGCGGGAACACTATGTGCGGGTTCCACAATCCCCCGCTTTCCTCGGGGCGTCGTCCGGTGAACAGCGCCTGACGCGCGGGCGCGCAGACAGGTATGGGCGTGTAGGCGCGCTCGAACCACGCGCCCCGCTCCGCGACAGCGTCTATATGGGGCGTTCGGACAGGATACCCGCGCGAAAAGCCCACGCAGTCATAGCGCTGCTGGTCGTACATTATAAATAAGATGTTAGGTTTTCGTTTTTGCGTCTGCATATTTAATTACCGCTGCGGAGAACTTTTTATATCAGTTTATGATACCACACACGCGCCTTCTTGTCAAGTTTTCCGCATTTCACAGCCGCAATATAACGATAAAAACAATTGATTTGCACCAACTGTTATGATATAATTTCCACATGGGTAAAATATTGCTTATGTGAGGGCATATCATACAATGAAACTGGTGTTTATTATCGGCAACGCCGCCGTGGGAAAAATGACCGTCGGTCAGGAGCTGGCAAAACTGACCGGACTGCGGCTGTTCCACAACCACATGTCAATCGAACCGGTTATTGAAATCTTCGGCAGTTTCAACCGGCGCGCAATCGAACGCTTCCGTGAAGTCGTGTTCGAAGAATTCGCGGCGTCGGATAATTACGGTATGATCTTCACATACATGTTGGCGTTCGATCTAAAATCCGACTGGGATTATGCCGCGCACGTCGCGGAAATTTTTACCTCGCGCGGCGCGGAGATATATTACGCCGAGCTTATCGCTCCGCAGGAGGTGCGGCTGGAACGCAACAACTCCGAAAACAGGCTGCTCAACAAGGCGTCGAAACGCGATTTGGAATTGTCGCGCCGCAGGCTTATCGCCGACGACGAAAAACACCGCTGTGTCAGCCGCGAAGGCGAATTGAAATTTGAAAATTACATCAGGATAGAAAACACGCACATCCCGCCCGGGATGGCGGCCGAAATGATACGCGACCGGTTTAAATTATAATTGCAAAAGGGTAATAACAATGAGCGATATAATATATTTTGTCGAGGACGACGACAGCATACGCAAGCTCGTCGTTTACACGCTTGAAAGCCAAGGATTTAACGCACAGGGGTTCGAGCGTCCGTCTTTGTTTTGGAAAGCGATGGACGGGCAGATTCCAGATTTAATACTACTCGATATTATGCTGCCCGAGGAGGACGGCTTGTCAATATTACGCCGGCTGCGAAGCGCGGCCGCGACCAAAAAGCTGCCCGTTATTATGCTCACGGCGAAAAACGCCGAATACGACCGCGTGATCGGGCTGGATAACGGCGCCGACGATTTTATTTCCAAGCCGTTCGGCATGATGGAGCTTATCGCGCGTGTCAGGGCTGTAATGCGCCGCGTGCAGCCGCAACAAAATTCATATACCGAATATACCTCCGGCGAGCTTTATGTCTGCCCCGAAAAGCATATCGTTAAAGCCTCCGGCATTCCGGTGACGCTGACCTATAAAGAATTCGAAATGCTCTGTCTGCTGTTCGAAAACAAGGGCATGGTTTTGACCCGCGACGTGCTGATGGACAAGGTGTGGGGCAGCGGGTTCGACCGCGAAAACCGCACCGTTGACGTTCACATCCGTTCGCTGCGCTCGAAGCTTGGCGCGGCGGGCGCATGCATTGAAACAGTCCGCGGCATAGGGTATAAGATCGGGGTGTAGGGTTTGACTTTAAAGATATTCCGCAACGCTTTCTTTGTGGGCGTCATAGCGCTCCTCACCTGCACCGTGATGTTTTTGGGCGTGATGTATAATTATTACGAGCGGAAAATCGCGGCCGATTTAGAGGAAGCGGCAGCGTTCATTTCCGCCGGCATCGACGGTATGGGCACGGCTTATCTGAATTTACTCAGCCATGGATCAAGAATAACGCTCGTCGCGCCCGACGGAGAGGTGCTGTATGACAACATGGCGGACGCCGCGAAGATGGAAAATCACGCGGACCGTGAGGAGATACGCCTCGCAATCGCCAACGGGACGGGCAAAAGCGTACACTTTTCAAATACCCTGCTCGAAAAAACGCTTTATTACGCCGTAAAATTAAAGGACGGGAATGTACTGCGCGTGTCGGCGAGCCAAAATTCCGTCTTTTCGGTATTGCTCGAAACAGTTCCGGCGCTCGTCCTGACCGTGATTTTAGTGCTTGTGCTGTCGGGCATATTGGCATCGCGGCTGGCGCGCAATATCACCCGCCCCATCAACGCGCTCGATATGGCTCTGAACGGATCGGAAAATCCCGAAAAAATCCCTCCTTATCCCGAATTGCGCCCGCTCATCGACCGCATGCGCGAGCAGAAGCGCACTATCCGCGCGCAGATGGACGAGCTGTCGCGCAGTCAGCGCGAGTTCGCCGCCATAACCGAAAACATGAGCGAAGGCTTTATTCTCATCGATACAAAACGCGTGATTTTATCAGGTAACAAGAGCGGGCTTGCGCTTATCGGCGCGGGCGAAGAAAAAACCATAACAAAAATCACGCGTTCGCAGTGCCGCGCGGAGATCTGCTCCGCCGTCGACGAGGCGCTGTGCGGCGCGCGCTCGGAAAAACTGTTCGAGCTCGACGGACTGACTACGCAAATCATAGCCAGCCCGGTTAAAGCGGTTAGTTCCGCTTCGCAAAATAATCCCGCAGATGGACAGATTACCGGCGCGGTGCTGCTCGCCATGGACGTCACCGAGCGCGAACAGCGCGAAACGCTGCGGCGCGAATTTACCGCGAACGTTTCGCACGAGTTGAAAACGCCGCTCACCTCGATCTCAGGCTTTGCCGAGCTTATGAAAGAAGGGCTTGTCCCGCCCGAAAAGACAAAAGAATTCACCGCCGACATCTACGCCGAGTCGCAGCGGCTGATCCTGTTAGTAGACGATATCATTAAATTATCGCGTTTAGATGAAAATACGCCTCTGCCCGAGCGCGAGCAGGTCGATCTGTATGACCTGTCCGACGACATATTGGAAAATCTGCGCCCCGCCGCCCAAAAGCGCGGTATTAAACTGGCGATTACAGGCGAGCATATTAAAATACGGGGCGTGTGGCGGATTTTAAACGAGGTTATTTATAACCTGTGCGACAACGCGATAAAATATAACAAAGACGGCGGCGAGGTTACCGTCAATATCAGCCGCGCGGAGAACGCGATCAGGCTGTCGGTCACCGACACCGGCATCGGCATCCCATACGCGCACCACAACCGCGTTTTCGAGCGTTTTTACCGCGTGAATAAAGGACGCGCCGCCGGCGATAATCGCGGCGGTACGGGTCTGGGGCTGTCGATAGTCAAACACGGCGCCGCGTACCACGGCGCGCGCGTCGAGCTCGATAGCGAGCCGGGCCGCGGCACAACGGTGACGCTTGTGTTCCCGCACGGGTGAAAGGTATTATAAATGGAATTACCAAAACGAAAAATTATCCGATTACAAGGTTATGATTATAGCACAAATGGCGCATATTTTATAACGATATGTGTAAAAAACCGACAGGATTTATTGGGCAATCCTATTGTAGGGCGCGACGCCCTCGGCGCGCCGTTTGTACAATTATCAGAATATGGGACTATTGTGCATAATGAAATAGAAGAAACACCTTTATATTATGAAGATGTCTCGATTAATAAATTTATTGTTATGCCTAATCATATTCATATGATCGTTATAATAAACCGAAATGACAGCGCGCCGAGGGCGTCACGCCCTACAACCGCGCTGATTTCGATAATAATTTCAATGTTAAAAAAGAAAACAGATAAAAAAATTGGTTTTAAAATTTGGCAACGTTCCTATCACGACCACATCATCCGCGACGAGGAAGAATACCAAAAAATCCGGCATTACATAGACACAAACCCTTTAAAATGGGAAAATGACCGTTATAATAACAATACAATAATATAAATAGAAAAAGGCAATACCACACATGATAACCTACGATGACATCAAACACAACGAAGCAATTTCCACCTATATCCGCGAAGCTGACCGCTCGCTTTCGGCGCTGGGTTTCACCGAGCATACCTTCGCGCACGTCGGGCTGGTCGCGGAAAGCGCGGGGTATATACTGAAAACGCTCGGTTATCCCGAGCGCGATGTCGAGCTGGCGCGCATCGCCGCGCACCTGCACGACATCGGCAACCTTGTCAACCGCATCGACCACTCGCAGAGCGGCGCGGTCATGGCGTTCCGCATTCTCGACAACCTCGGCATGCCGCCTGAGGAAATCGCATGCGTCGTATCGGCGATAGGCAATCACGACGAGGGCACAGGCCGCCCCGTAAACCCCGTCTCGGCGGCGCTTATATTGGCGGACAAGTCCGACGTGCGCCGCACCCGCGTGCGCAACCCCGACGCGGCGTCGTTTGACATCCACGACCGTGTAAACTATTCCGTCACTAAATCCGAGTTGAAAATCAACGAGAACCACACGCTTATAAAACTAAAGCTTGCCGTCGACACGCGTTACGGCAATGTCATGGACTATTTTGAGATATTCCTCGGGCGCATGGTGCTCTGCCGCAAAGCCGCCGACGCGCTGGGACTGCAATTTAAATTGATTATAAACGAACAGCAGCTCATTTAATATCAGCCTATAAATTTTATTTCAATTTAACTTTACCCGGGTTTCGCATTTAACACCGGGGCTGTATACTATATCCGTCCTAAAAAATTTACATAAAGGGAGTATACAGCAAAATGAAAAAAATCATCAGCGCAATCCTGACCCTGCTTATCGTCGGCGGAGCCGCCGTGTCCTGCGGCGCGAACAACGCCCCGCAGGGTAGCCTCGGTAAAATTTATACAGTGTCGCGCGAGGAAGGTTCGGGCACGCGCGGCGCGTTCGTCGAGCTGTTCGGGATCGTTGACGACCAAAAAAATGACCGCATCACCGACTCCGCCGAGATCACCAGCAGCACCTCGGTCATGCTTGCCACCATATCGGGCAACAAATCCGCGATTGGCTATGTGTCGCTCGGTTCGCTGACGTCTGATGTCAAGACGGTCGATATTGACGGCGTGGCGGCGACAGCCGAAAATATTAAAAACGGCACATATAAAATCGCGCGCCCGTTCCTCCTTATCTATAAAGAAGGTACGCCGACCGAGCTTGCAAAAGATTTTATGAGTTATATTCTTTCCTCCGACGGTCAAAAGATTGTGAGCGATCACGGTTATATAAGCGTTTCCGACAGCGGCGCTTATAAAGCATCGGGTCTGACCGGAACGGTTAAGCTCGCCGGCTCCACCTCGGTTTCGCCTGTGATTGAAAAGCTCGCCGACGCTTATAAAGCAATAAACTCCGGCGTCGCCATCGAGGTCCAGCAGACAGGTTCGTCCGCCGGAATCACCTCCGCCATCGAAGGTGTGTGCGATTTCGGCATGTCCTCCCGCGAGCTGAAAGAAAGCGAAGCGTCGAAGCTGACCGCCGCAAAAATCGCCGTGGACGGCATCGCCGTTATTGCTAATAAATCAAACAGTATTGGGGGTCTTACCTCCGGGCAGGTTAAAGACATCTTCAAGGGCGATGTGACCGAATGGAGCGCCGTGCAGTGAACAAGGCTCCGGTTAATAATTTAGTTAATCTCTCAGACAAACCGGGCGGAACTGCGGAAACAACAAAGAATCCGGCTAAACGCCGCGCTTTAACCGAAAAAACCATGAGTTGGGTTTTTTTCGGCTGCGCATTGGCGTCCGCGACCGCGGTGGTCACGATATGCCTGTTCCTGTTTGTAAACGGTTTTCCCGCGATCGGCAAGATCGGTGTTCCCGAATTCCTGCTCGGTATGCGCTGGAAACCCTCGCAAAACGTGTTCGGCATCTTCCCGATGATAATCGGCAGCATATACGTCACCGCCGGCGCGGTGATAATCGGCGTGCCCATCGGAATTTTAACCGCCGTGTTCCTCGCGCATTACTGTCCGAAAAAACTATATGGCTTTATCAAGCCCGCCGTTGACCTGCTTGCAGGTATACCCTCCGTCGTCTACGGCTTCTTCGGGCTGATGGTTATCGTACCCGTTATGCAATCGGTTTTCGGGAGCGGCGGCAAGGGTATCCTGACCGCCTCGATACTGCTCGGCATAATGATCCTGCCGACGGTGATAAGCACCGCCGAATCGGCAATCCGCGCCGTACCTCCTTATTATTACGAAGGCTCGCTGGCTTTGGGCGCAACAAAAGAGCGCAGCATCTTTCGCGCCGTATTTCCCGCCGCGAAATCGGGCATCCTGTCGGGCGTTATCCTTGGAGTGGGACGCGCTATCGGCGAAACTATGGCGGTTGTTATGGTGGCGGGCAACCAGGCGGTCATGCCCGAATCGATTACATCCGGCGTGCGTACGATGACCACCAATATCGTGCTAGAAATGGGTTATGCCGCCGAGCTGCACCGCGAGGCGCTGATCGCGACCGCCGTTGTGCTGTTTGTGTTTATACTTATTATAAACCTCTGCTTTTCAGCTATAAAACTGGGGGGCAAAAGATGAAAAAATCGGTGCAGTTAAAGTTAAAAGCCTCTCTGCGCAGACCCGGCTCGCTCGCCGTGCGGTTATGCGTATTGCTCGCGGCGGCGATAACCGTAGCGTCGCTGATTTTTATCATCGCATATATACTCATAATGGGCGTGCCCAACCTGAGCCTGTCGCTGTTTGAATGGAATTACAGTTCTGAAAACGTGTCCATGCTGCCGTCGATCATAAACACGCTTATAATGACGGCGTTAACACTTGTGATAGCCGTTCCCGTCGGCGTTTTCTCCGCTGTTTATCTCGCCGAATACGCGCGTCGCGGCTCAAGGGTCGTGACCGTGATCCGCATTACCAACGAAACGCTGGCGGGCATCCCCTCTATAGTATACGGTCTGTTCGGTTATGTCGCGCTCGTGGTCGCGATGGGCTGGTCATATTCGCTTATCGCGGGCGCGGTAACGCTTGCGATAATGGTGCTGCCCATAATAATCCGCACTACCGAAGAAGCGCTGCTCGCCGTGCCCGATTCGTACCGAGAGGGCAGCTTCGGGCTGGGCGCGGGCAAGCTGCGCACGGTGTTCCGCATTATACTGCCATCCGCTGCGCCGGGGATATTATCGGGCGTAATTTTAGCCGTAGGACGCATTGTGGGCGAAACCGCAGCATTGATTTTCACCGCCGGAACGGTTGCGTCTGTGCCGTCCGGACCGCTCTCGTCCGTGCGGACGCTGTCTGTGCATCTGTACTGCCTGCTGAACGAGGGTCTGTATACCAAACAAGCCTATGCAACCGCCGTCGTGCTGCTCGTCGTCGTTATCGGCATCAACGCGCTGTCGGGCGCAATCGCCGGAAGAATCAGCATGCGGCCCCGCACGGCGGATTTACCGAAAAAAAGGGCGGGAAGCATATGATTATAGAAAAGAAAAAGGTAAAACCCATTAAAATTGACATAAAACAGCTTGAGCTGTGGTACGGCGATTTCAAGGCTATTAAAGGCGTCGATTTATCTGTCCCCGAGCGCGAAATCACCGCATTTATCGGTCCTTCCGGCTGCGGAAAGTCCACTGTGCTGAAAACGCTTAACCGCATGAACGATCTGGTACCGAATTGCCACATCGCGGGCGGCGTGTTTTTGGATAACCAAAACATTTACACTGATATAGACGTAAACCTGCTCCGAAAGCGCGTGGGCATGGTGTTCCAAAAACCCAACCCGTTCCCCATGAGCGTTTACGACAACATCGCGTACGGGCCGCGCACTCACGGCATTCATTCCAAAACGAAGCTCGATGAGCTGGTCGAAAAATCGATACGCGGCGCGGCGCTGTGGGACGATATAAAAGATAGACTGAAAAAAAGCGCGCTCGAGCTGTCCGGCGGGCAGCAGCAGCGGCTGTGTATAGCGCGTGCGCTCGCCGTGGAGCCGGAGGTGCTGCTCATGGACGAGCCGACCTCGGCGCTCGACCCGATCTCCACCTCGAAAATCGAGGATTTAATAACCGAGCTAAAAGAAAAATATACTATTATAATCGTGACCCACAACATGCAGCAGGCGGCGCGCATCTCGAATAAAACCGCGTTTTTCCTACTCGGTGAAATAATAGAATACAGTGAAACCGAAAAGATGTTCACTATGCCGCGCGACAAACGTACGGAAGACTACATTACGGGGAGGTTCGGATAATGAGACTGAAATATACCGAAATGCTTAAAACGCTGCACGACGAAATGCTGGGAATGGGCGCGCTGTGCGAAGAAGCTATCGCAACCGCTATAAAAGCGCTGGTTAATAACGACGCCTCATTAATCGAAAAAGTATTTGCCATCGACTCGGACATCGATAAAAAAGAACGCGAAATCGAGTCGCTGTGCCTGAAGCTGCTGCTTCAGCAGCAGCCCGTCGCGTCCGATCTGCGCGAGATATCATCGGCGCTGAAGATGATCTCCGACATGGAGCGTATCGGCGACCAGGCGTCCGATATTGCGGAAATTACCGTATATCTGATCGGGCACACCGAACGCTGTGAAAATGATATAGGCAAAATGGCGCTCGAGGCAACGAAAATGGTGATTGACAGCATCGACTCGTTCGTGCGCCGCGATCTGGGACTGGCGCGCTATGTTATCGCTTACGACGACGTTGTCGACGATTGGTTTATACGCATTAAAACAGAGCTTATCGAGCTGCTCGGTAAAGACAGCATTCAATCGGAATATTACCTTGACATATTTATGGTTGCCAAATATCTCGAGCGTATTGCCGACCACGCCACAAACATAGCCGAATGGGTCGAATATTCGATCACCGGCAAGCGCTCGAAAAACGGCGTCGTGCCGGATGACGACGACGCCTGACGGGGGGGTACAGGGTACGTGGATACGCTGGGGGAGTTAGCGTGTGTACGCACGCCGACCTCCCCCAGACCCCCGCAATAATAGGTAAAACATCCCTTATCTATACAATTATGTGTGTAATATATAGGGGACGGCTTCCATGCCGTCCCGTTTTTATATAAACGCTAAATACAGTGGGCGGGGATGGAACCCCGCCCCTACAAATATTTATTGCACCGTTAAATTTTTTTACCCAGAGGTGCGGGGGCTTGGGGGCGTCATACGCCACCAACGTTTCCCCGTCCCCGTCACCGAATCTGACCATTGCCGTCCACGAGGTATCGGGTTGTCGTCAGCGCGGCAAGCCCCATCGGACCGCGCGCGTGCAATTTTTGGGTTGATATGCCTATCTCCGCGCCGAACCCGAACTCCCCGCCGTCGGTGAACCGCGTCGAGGCGTTCACATACACCGCGGCGGCGTCGACAGAACGCCGGAACAGCTCCGCCGCTGCAAGATCGCGCGTTATGATAGCTTCGCTGTGCATCGTGCCGTATTTGTTTATATGCTCTATCGCTTCGTCCTCGCTGTCAACGACCTTGACGGCGAGGATGAAATCGTTATATTCAGTCGCGTAATCTTCGTCCGACGCCGCGTTTATGCCCGGTAATATCGCGCGCGTGCGCTCGCAGCCGCGCAGCTCCACATTATACCGTGCGGCGGCGGCGGCGAACAACGGCAAAAATTCTTCGGCTATCTCCGCGTGAACGAGCAACGTTTCGACCGCGTTGCACACCGACGGCCGCGAGGCTTTGGCGTTGACGGCGACGCTGACAGCCATGTCAAGATCGGCATATTTATCGATGTATATATGACAATTGCCCGCGCCCGTCTCAATCACCGGCACGGCGGCGTTTTCAACTACACTCTTTATCAGCGCCGCCCCTCCGCGCGGGATCAGCACGTCGATCAGACCCCGCTGACGCATGAGCAGCGCCGTACCCTCTCGCGTGACGTCGTCGACAAGCGATATGCACGCGGGGTCAAAGTCCTCCTCTGCCAGCGCGGAACGCATGACGCCCGCCAATACGCGGTTAGTGTTTATCGCTTCTTTACCTCCGCGCAGCACGCAGGCGTTACCCGTTTTCAGGCAGAGCGACGCCGCGTCAACCGTAACATTGGGGCGCGCCTCGTAAATCATCGCAACCACACCGAGCGGCACGCGCTCGCGCGTGATTATAAGTCCGTTCGGACGCACCCAGCGTTCACCTCCGCCGACAGGGTCGGGCAGCGCCGCGACCTCGCGCACCGCAGCCGCAATCGCGCGGATTCTGTTCTCGTCCAGTTTCAATCTGTCGAGCATTTTGGGCGGAACACCGGGTTCGCTCATATCGACGCTGTTCGCCGCGATAATTTCGGCGCCGTTTTCCTCGAGCGCACGCGCTATCCTCTCAAGCGCCGCGTTTTTTTTCGCCGCGGAAAGCACCGCAAGAGAGCGCGACGCGGATTTCGCGGCTCTGCAAAGCTCGGTTATATATGTTGTGAGATCGTACATTTATTATCTCCAGTTTTTATTAGCATGATTATATCACTGTAACATGTTAAAGTCAAGGAACCCTTGTCGGCTTTCGCGATGAAAAAATACCGTAAAAATACGCCTCTGACCGCCCGTATTGCTTGACATTCCGCACAGTCTGTGTTATCATATCCACTGATGAATTATATTTATTAAACGAAAGGGGCAGCCGGCATGGAAGAAACATTGAATATCCACAAGAACGATATTGTTTATAACGAAAATAAGACGCATAATCTTCACAGGCTTGACAACACCAATATTAAGAAGATCACCTACGATTACCGTGAGGTTAAAAGGTTCTTCGGTCTGAAAAAGGAGCTTATCGAGGTCATCATCATCGACACCGACACAGAAGCTACCGAACTGACGGCACCCATCGAGATCCGTTCCGACGTCGACCCGGAGTTCCGCCATTATATGGGCAAGCTCCGCACTTTCGCCGAAGATAATAAGATCCCAATGGAGATACGGCGTTTCGACGGCGACAACACCAAATTAAACTGAAACCACTGCACGTTAATACGGCGGCGGGGCTGACGCTTCTTATAAAAAAGAAGCATCACGCCTCTTTTTTATCTATTTGTTAAAAACAATTTTTATTTTAAATGGAAAACAACCCGAAGGAAAACACAACCCCCGCCCGACCGCCGCGGGGCAGACCGCTGACCCGCGAAGAATACCTGCGCCGGCGTATCCGTCATGCACGCGCGGCAGGCGCGCAGCCGAAACCCGGTAAACCTCAGCCGACGCAAACCCGCCCGGAACAGCCGCGTCCAACATCACAGCCGGTCGGTAAAAAAAGCATTTACCATACCTACAAGCTGATCGGCGGCATTATGCTCGCCGCGGTCGCACTGGCGATACTGCTCACCGTGATATTTTCGAACGGCGGGCAGGGGACGGTTCCCGCATTGTCGGCGGGCAGGGTGACCGCTCCGTCGGCGGGCGACGACGGGTTTGCCGGCGGCGTAATACCGACGGATACTGCTGATACGGATTACAGCTCATACATCGTCTGTATAGACCCCGGCCACGGTTACGACGACCCCGGCGCGACATATAAGCCCACGCTCGGCGATAAAACCGAGAAAGAGTTG